>NZ_FNAQ01000012.1 GCF_900101955.1 Desulfuromonas thiophila
GCTCAGTTCGCGGGATAGCGCATCAACGGATTCGCCCCGCAGCAGACGTAGGACCACTTCACGCTTGCGGGCGGCACTCCAGCGCTGCCCCTCGGCCAACGGTCCTGTGACGGTTTCGTTCTGGTTCTGTTTGGTCATTGTTAATCTCCTTGGACACGGGGACATTACCCCAAATCAGTGTCCAAGAAAACCGGCGCCGCTCCATATTTAGCATCCAGCCCCTCCCCCTTCTGTTGCCGCTGGAGTGCAGCGACCAGATGGCGAAGAAAGCGATGAACTGTTTGAGGACGAAGTCCGAGTTTTCAGCGCGCGCCATCTGGGCGTGGAACGGAAGGAACCTGCCTTCAGGCAGGCGGTAACAGTGGGTCGCTTTCTTTTGCTTCGTTTTCTTTGTCGACACAAAGAAAATGAAGGCGGGTGTGGGAGCGCACTCCCACGTCATGTGGGCACCAACAACAAGAACGGATAAGGTTCGCCAGAGCAACCAGCTCAACAAAACGAACCACAAAGGAAAGTTAAAAAAGAAGCTAACTTAAAAGGGAAAAAGCAGCAAAACCGGGACTGTCCCAGGCTGTTGCGGTGCAAACCGCCATTGTTCCATAGCCCGTAAACATCTGGGACAGCCCCAGATAGGGCTTGGGACAGTCCCGAGTTTACTACGAAATAGCATAACAAGGAGAACCCCATGAAAGTGATCTTCGTCGGCGCCGGTCCCGGCGACCCGGACCTGCTCACCGTCAAGGCCCAGCGCCTGCTGCGCCAGTGCCGCATCTGCGTCTATGCCGGATCCCTGGTCAGCCCGGAAGTGGTCGGCCTGGTCCCCAAGGACGCCGAGCTGCACGACTCCGCGGCCATGACCCTGGAGCAGATCGAGGCGGTGTTCGTCAGCGGTCAGCAACAAAATACCGACGTCATCCGCCTGCACACCGGCGACCCGGCCATCTACGGTGCCATCCGTGAGCAGATGAACGTCCTCGACCGCCTCGGTATCGACTACGAGGTGGTGCCCGGCGTCAGCTCTTTTCAGGCAGCGGCGGCCGCGCTCAAGACTGAACTGACAGCGCCGGAGATCGCCCAAACCATCATCCTCAGCCGCACCTCGGGACGCACGCCCATGCCCGCCAAGCAGGAGCTGGCCGAGCTGGCGCGCACCGAATCGACCCTGTGCCTGTTTTTGTCGGTGCACAAGCTGGCCACGGTGGCGGATGAGCTGATCCCCTATTACGGCGCGGACTGCCCTATCGGCGTGATCTTTCGCGCCAGTTGGCCGGATGAAATGATCGTCGAGGGCACCTTGACGGATATCGCGCCCAAGGTGACGGAGGCGGGCATCACCAAGACGGCCATGATCATTGTCGGCCCGGCCTTATCCCGTGACATTCCGGTGTCGAAACTGTATCACCGCCACTTCAGCCACGGCTATCGTAGCGCCGATGGCAGTGCTGAAACCAGCGACGGAGCCGAGTCATGACCACGGCCGTGATCACTTTTTCACCGCAAGGTCTCAAGGTGATGCAGCGCATTGCCTCCCACATGGCCGTGGATCAGTACCTGCATCAGGCCATTGCCGCCCCGCCCGGCGTGACGCCGTTTGAGCGGGTTGTCGCCCTGACCGGTGAGATTTTCAGCCGCTACGAAGGCCTGGTGTATGTGGCACCATGCGGCGTGGTGGTGCGCGCTATTGCCCCGCTGGTCGACAGCAAACTGCGCGATCCGGCCGTGGTGTGCCTTGATGTCGGCGCGCGCCACGCCATGAGCGTGCTCAGCGGCCATGAGGGCGGTGCCAATGATCTGGCCATTGCCGTGGCCAATATCACCGGCGCGGAACCAGTGATCTCCACCACCACCGAGGCGGTCAAGGATCTCATCGTCGGCATCGGTTGCCGCAAAGGTAAAAGCGCCGCCGATATTGTCACCGCTGTCACCACGGCCTTGGCCGGGCTGGAGCTGCCGCTGGAGCGGGTGCGCTTGCTCGCCACGGCCGATGTTAAGGCGCAGGAGGCCGGGCTGCTGGAAGCGGCAGCGCAACTCAACATCCCGCTTCGGGTGATCGACTCCGACCTGATCCGCCACAGCACGCGGCCGTTCGGCCATTCGGAGTTTGTCGCCAGTCACGTACAACTGCCCGCGGTGAGTGAACCCGCGGCCCTACTTGCAGGACGGAGGACGTCATTACTACTTCAGAAAACAGCCTTCAACGGCATCACCGTGGCCATTGCCCGGGAAAACTGTCCCTCGTTGGCTTAGGCCCCGGCAGCATTGCCGACCGCACCGCCCGCGCCACTGAGGCCATCTGCGCCAGTGAGGTGATCGTCGGTTACGGCCCTTACGTGGACAGCATTGCCGACCTGATCACGGATCAGCAGGTGATCACCTCGGGGATGATGAAAGAGTCCGAGCGCTGCCGCGCCGCCCTGGATGCGGCCCGCTCAGGCAAACGGGTGGCGCTGATTTCATCGGGCGATGCCGGGATGTACGGCATGGCCGGGCTGGCCATGGAGATGGCGGCGGCCGATGGCGACCACATTGCCATGGAGGTGATTCCCGGTGTGACCGCAGCCAACTCGGCAGCGGCCCTGCTCGGCGCACCGCTGATGCTCGACAGCGCCACCATCAGCCTCAGTGATCTGCTGGTGCCGTGGGAGATGATCGTCACCCGCCTCGAAGCCGTGGCCGCCGCCGATCTGGTGGTGTCGCTGTACAACCCGCGCAGCAAAAAGCGGGTGATGCAGCTCGAAGAGGCAACGCGCATTTTCCGCGCCCAGCGTCCCGGCACCACGCCGGTTGGCATTGCCACGGCTGTGGGCAGCGCCGATCAGCAGGTGGTGCTCACCGACCTCGACCATCTGCTGGAACAGGAGGTGGGCATGCGCTCGGTGGTGATCATCGGCAACTCCACTACCTGCGTGATGGATGGCCGCATGGTGACGCCGCGCGGCTACTATGAAAAAAAAGATCGCGAACAGGAATAACGGATGAATGACGCCCCCCACATTCTACTGCTCGGCGGCACCAGTGAAACCGCGCCCCTGGCCGTCAAACTGGCCACGGCAGGCTATCAGGTGCTGGTGTCGACGGCCACGGATGCCGCTCTCGCTGTCGGTGATCATCCGGCCATCCACCGCCGCTGCGGTCGTTTGGACCGCGACCAGCTTGCTGCGTTGATCGACCAAGAGCGGATGATGGCGGTCATCGACGCCACCCATCCCTATGCCCGCGACGTGCATCAGGCGGCACGCGATGCGGCCACGCACAGCCAGCGCCCCTACCTGCGCTATCAACGTCAGGCCTTGGTGGAGGCGTCCGGCGACGTGGTGACGGCCCTCGATCATGACGAAGCGGCCCAGCTGGCCTGCGCTGATGGGCGGCCGGTGCTACTCACCACCGGCTCGCGTCATCTCGGTCCCTATGTGGCGGCGGCCCAGCACAACGGCATCGCACTCTATGCCCGCATGCTCAATCATCCCGAAGCCGTGGCCGCCTGCGAGCAGGCCGGGTTAGCGGACAACGGGCGCATCTTCGGGCGTGGCCCGTTCAGTCTGGAACAGAACCGCGCCCTGATCCGCCAGTACCACATCGGCGTGCTGGTCACCAAGGACAGTGGCCGCGCCGGTGGCGTGGCGGAAAAGCTCGCAGCCGCCCGCCTGGAACAGTGCCGGGTGATCGTGGTGCAACGGCCCGACGAAACAACGGAGAATACATTTGACGACATGGACCGGCTGGTCGCAGCCCTCCAGCAGTGCTGCCCGGTCTCAACGGTCTCAAAGATTGGAGAAATGAAGTGAATAAAACAACGCGGGTTTATCTGGTGGGTGCCGGTCCCGGCGACAGCGGCCTGATCACGGTCAAAGGCAAGCGCTGCCTGCAACGCGCCGATGTGGTGCTCTACGACCGGCTGTGCAATCCGGCCCTGTTGGGCGATGTGTCCCCGGCAGCGGAACAGATCTACGTCGGCAAAAACATGGGCCATCACGCCCTGCCCCAGGAGCAGATCAATGCCCTGTTGGTGGAGAAAGCAGGTGAGGGCAAGGTGGTGGTGCGCCTCAAGGGCGGCGATCCGTTTGTGTTCGGCCGTGGCGGTGAGGAGATCGACACCCTGGCCGAGGCGGGCATTCCGTTTGAAGTGGTGCCGGGCGTCACCGCCGGGTTCGCCGCCGGAGCCTACGCGGGCATCCCTCTGACCCACCGCGACTTCACCACCAGCGTCACCCTGGTCACCGGCCACGTCAACACGCGCAAAAACGCCCAGCGCGATATCGACTGGCCCGCCCTCGGTCGCGGTCACGGCACCCTGGTGTTTTACATGGGGCTGACCAACATCGCCACCATCTGCGACGAGCTGATCCGCCATGGCCGCGCCGCCGACACGCCGATGGCCGTGGTCAGCCATGCCTCCACCCCACAGCAACGCACCCTCATCGCCACCCTGGCCGATGCACCACAACAGGTGGCCCAACAGGGCGTCACCAGCCCGGCGGTGATCTTGGTTGGCGACGTGGTGACACTGCATGAGCGCCTGGATTGGTTCCAGCGCCGCCTGACGCCGGAAGCAACATCAGCACAGCCACAACCCAAAGCGTCCGCCACCACGCCGCAGGATGACAGCGCACGCACCAACATCCTCATCTTTACCGGCAACGGCAAAGGCAAATCCACCGCCGCGTTCGGCATGGCGTTGCGCGCCGTCGGCCACGGCCAGCGGGTACGCATCCTCCAGTTCATGAAAAACGACCCCGATGTCGGCGAACTGGCGGCGCTGGAGCGCCTCGGCGTACCCCTGGAACAATGCGGTCTCGGCTTTGTGCCCAAGCCGGAGCATCCCCTGTACGCCGCACACCGTGACGCCGCCGAGCACGGGCTGGCCCGTGCCGAAGCCGCCATCTTCAGCGGCAATCACGACCTGATCATCCTCGACGAAGTGTGCGGCAGCGTAGCGCGGGGTCTGCTCGACGAACACAAGGTGGTCGATGTGCTGCGCCGCGCCCCGGCCCCGCTGACCCTGGTGCTCACCGGCCGCCATGCCGGGCCCGCCCTCATCGATCTGGCCGACACGGTCAGCGAGATTCAGCCCGTCAAGCATGCCTTTGAGCAAGGCATTCCGGCACGCAAGGGGGTGGAATTTTGAGCGGCTGTCCACGCCTGGTGATCGCCGGCAGCCACAGCGGCGTTGGCAAATCGTCCCTGACTCTGGCGCTGGTGGCGGCGCTACGTCAACGCGGCCTCACGGTGCAGACCTTCAAGGTCGGGCCGGACTACCTCGACCCCGGCCACCTCAGCCGGGTATCGGGCCGCCCGTGCTACAACCTCGACGGCTGGATGTGCGGCCGCGACTACGTCAGCCGCCTGTTTGCCGAGCGCAGCGCCGCTGCCGACATCGCCATCATCGAAGGGGTGATGGGCCTCTACGATGGCAGCAGCCCGACCAGCCTCGACGGCAGCACCGCCCAGATCGCCGACTGGCTGCAAGCCCCCGTGGCCCTGGTGGTCAACAGCCACGGCATGGCCCGCAGCCTCGCCGCCCTGGTGCACGGCTACGTCAGCTTTGAGCCCACCATCACCCTGGCCGGAGTGATCGCCAACTTCTGCGGCTCCGACTCCCACGCCACCCTGCTCACCCAGGCATTGCAGGCCGCCAGCCTGCCACCACTGCTCGGTGCCGTACCGCGCAACGCCCTGCCCGCCCTGCCCAGCCGCCACCTCGGTCTGGTCTCCGCCACGGAAACCCCATGGAACGCTGCCCTCATCCAGCAACTCGCCGCAGCCGCCGAGCAGCACCTCAACCTCGACCAGCTGTTGCAACAGGCACACAACGCGCCATCACTGCCGCCGCTACCGCCAGCGCCCCCGGTCAAAGTTGTCGCAAATGGCACGGTGCGCCTGGCCATTGCCCGCGACGCCGCTTTTCAGTTTTACTATCAGGACCTGTTCGATGCTTTGGAACAACGCGGCGTGCAGTTGGTGTTTTTCTCTCCGCTAGTCGACGCAAAACTGCCCGCCGATTGTAACGGCCTCTACCTCGGCGGCGGCTACCCGGAAGAGCATGCCGAGCAGCTGTCATGCAATCACACCATGCTCACCAGCATCCGGGATTTCTGCAACAGTGGACGACCTGTGTATGCCGAATGTGGCGGATTGATGTATCTCAGTCAGGGTTTGCAGGAAGAAGAAAAAAACTGGCCATTTGTCGGCATCCTGCCAAGCTGGACCAGAATGCGCTCTCGGCGCCAGCGTCTCGGGTATATGGAGGTGACCTTGCAGCGGTCTACGTTGTTTGGTGCTGCTGGCACACGACTGCGTGGCCATGAGTTTCACTATTCAGAATTGTGTGATGATCCGTTGGTAAATCTGGACTGGGAAGCTGTTTATCAGGCACGCACCAATCGTGATGGGTCGCTGCGTGTTGAAGGGTATAGTCGGGGGCAGGTTTTAGTGAGCTATGTTCATTTGCATCTGGCCTCATCGACCAAGGCTTTAGACAATTTAGTTTCCATGTTGTAAAAGTTAGCTGACTGTTTCAAACTAGAAAAGTGAAGATGAATATCCTCTATCCTGAGCGCCCCCCCCAACTTACCATATTTAAATTCTAATGGCGCTGTAGCTTGACCCAAAAACTGACAACAGGAAAAATAAAAATGCTCCTGCCTTCACCAGACTTCTTTTGTTCTTGTTTAAAGTTCAACATCGAAAAACTTGGCCGTGTGGAATCAGGAAAAATCGTTGGCAAGAAAGAACCGACGGTTCGCAAATGGCTCAGAGAAGATGATGTTCCTGAAGAAGATTACAACAAGATCATTGAACACATGACTCAGCTCGGTAACGGTGAGTTTAAAGAGGAATTTCGACTCGTAACTGAAAAATCCCCTCTTGCAAAATCTGATGCCTACAAATGGAGACTCTTCAGCCAAGGCATCTTGATGCATGAAGATGCACTATTACCTCATACGTTGAGAGAGATATTTTCCGATGCTGTACAATGGTTGGTAATGGCGGAATCAGCACATCAATTGGAAGAAGACAAACATTTTGGCCACTTTAAAACATTCGTCTCAGAGGTCTTGGCGCCCAAGTTCAACTTGCCCCATCCCCTTAAAAATTTGGTTGACGAAAGCAAGGATTTTTCAGAAATGAAACCAGCCTTGGCTTGGCTGTTCATTGAGCGCTTCATCTACTTTCTTGCGATGGCAGAAGTTGAATGCCTGTGGATCTACTACGGAGTCAAAGAACCAAAACTCTCAAACATCATTCTTCCGACTTTTGAAAAAAATAAGGTGCAGGCCCCGGTCAAACGCTTCTTTAGTTATTTTTTTGACAATCTTGTTTCTCGCGGTTGGTATCAAAGCCTTGACGACATTGCGGACAACATGCCGAGAGTACAACTGTCCAAACAAGGCTTGATTGATGAGGAGACGGCCAAATACCAAGCCGAAGCCGGAGTCGATAAGGAAAACAGAATGCGGCAGCTCAAACGTGCCAAGTACCAAGGCAAGCCGATTGAGTTTCATACACTCAGAACCTGGATAGACGCACTGATTCCTTCCGAGATCTATCCATCGGAAGAAAACCGGGAAATTGAGAAGCAGTTGCTTTGCGACGGATATGCAGGAGCCAGAATTCTTCAAAAATTCTTCGAAGAGACAAAAAAAGACCTCCCGGAAAAAGAACTTCTTGTCAGGTTTGAGAGCTATTCAAACTGGCATCTCATTCACTGCAACGCCATCATTGAAAAGTGAAAGGAAGGGGACCACGCCCCTTCCTCTCTACTCTTTCTTACTTAATCCAGGTCTTCACTTGAACGATCTTCCCAATCTTCAGGCCGCTCGTCCTCGCCTCTGGACTCCCAGTAGGCATCGTTGTTCGGGTTCAGTTGGTTTGAATGATTGTCCATGTCGTCTTTGTGGCTCATTTCGCCCTCCTTCAAAAATGGGGTTTAAAGATGAACCAGACAGTAGACCGAAAAAATCACTATGAATATGTGACAACGACTGTAATCAGTCAAGAAAGTAGGGAGAAACGAGAGGAAACAAGGGACACCCTCCAAATTAAATTGCTTTTAACACAAAACCAGTCTATCCTTCTCCCATGCCAAGAATAGCCCGCATTGTCGTTCCCGAATATCCCCACCACGTCACTCAGCGCGGCAACAACCGCGCGACCGTCTTTTTTAACGATGAAGACCGACTGCAATACCTCAAACTGCTGGCAAAATACAGCAAGGCGTTTTCTTTGCAGATTTGGGCCTACTGTTTTGATGGACAACCATGTTCATTTGCTCGTTGTTCCCGAGAAAGAGGACTCACTGGCTCGCGGCATCGGCCTGACAAATCAAGTCTATACGCAATATCTCAATCGCAAATTGAAGCAAAACGGTCGTATTTGGCAAAACCGGTTCTTTTCATGTCTGGTGGAACAGGATGACTATCTGTGGACGGTGGCACGATATATCGAACAGAACGCGGTCAAATCGGGCACAGTAAAAAAGGCGGAAGATTACCGCTGGTCCAGCGCCAGGGCTCATCTCACCTCTGGCTGTGATGATCTTTTACATTCACCCTCTTGGCTTGCTTGCAAAGACAGGTCAGCCTATGCTGATTTTATCATGCAAAGTGACGACAAAGCTGAAGACAGCTTGCGTAGCGTAACCCGGGCAGGTCGTCCGTTCGGTTCTGAGGGGTTTATCGATAAGATGGAAGAGACATTGAAGACAACGCTAAGGCCCCGCAAACCGGGCAGGCCAAGAAAAACCGGGGAGCGTCCCCTGGTTTAGCATCTGGCCTCTGCGCCAGAAGCCCTGGCTGGGTTTGTTGCCTGAAGAAACCGATATCAGATCTCCACCCGAACACTGGCCGCACGGAACATTGAGCCTCTTGTCCGATGCGGCGTGGCGGCTCGGTCATGACCGCAAATATGCGGTTGCGGTCAGCAGCCGAACTCCTCTATAGTTCCGGGGCCGTGCCCTGAAAAAGCGCCATCTTCAGCCCAGCGCGTAAAACCACCCTTCAGGAGGTTCGCCGACAGGAAACGGGCGGCCACAGGCCGCCACCGACAACTGAATAGTTTGCCACAACAGTGTTCAGCCCGCGCGGCTGCTGAAAAGGGAATCCCGTGCAAATCGGGAACGGACCCACCGCTGTAACCGGGGACAACAATCGCACAACGCCACTGAACCACCGTTCGGGAAGGCGCGGTTGAAGGACGATCCGGGAGTCAGAAGACCTGCTGTCGTGGTTTTGATGTCATTTATACCGAAGGGGATGATTCGGTCGGCATGCGCAAGGTCAAGGGTCACAATGGGAGCCCGTAACCGTCTGGTTACGGGCTTTTTTGTTTTCCGCCACGCCTGAAATCTGTCTGAAGCCTCCCCGTTTTTATCCAATGTTGTGCAATCAACCAAGGAGCGCTTCTCGATGAAAAACCGCCACACCATTTTTTATGCCCTTTTTTTCTACCTGCTCGGCATGACACCCAATATCTCCACGGTGTTTGCCGATGAGACGACGGACAGCCTTGTGCTCGATGACATGGTGGTCACGGCCACCCGCTCGCAGAATTCCGCCTTTGCCACGCCGGTGACGATCAGCGTCGTCAACCAGCAACAGATTCAGGAGCAGAATGCCGCTACGTTCACCGACCTGCTCGACGGCGTGGCCGGTGTGACCCTGAGCGGCGCCGGGCCGTGGGAAACCACGCCGACCATTCGCGGCATGGGCACCAACCGGGTGCTGGTGCTGTTCGACGGCGACCGCGAGACCAACCTGTGGGCGGGTCGCGCGCCGCTGACGCCGTTTATCGACAGCAACGACATTGAACGGATCGAAGTGGTCAAGGGCCCCTCCTCTGTGCTCTACGGCAGCGATGCCCTCGGCGGCGTCATCAACATCATCACCAAGGAGGTGGCTCTGGCCGACGGCGACAGCTGGCAGGCCGAGCACCACATCGGCACGCGCTATTCGTCGGTGGATGACGGCCTGGTCGGCAACTATACGGTCAACGCCGGCGGTCACGGTCTCGGCATTCGCCTCAACGTGGCGGCTCAGGATCACGACGACTATGAAGTCGGCGACGGCGACGAGCTACCCCACAGCCAGTTTGAAAACAAAAGCCTCGACCTGAAAGCCCTCTACAACGTCAACGACCATCACAGCGTCCAGGCTGAATTGCGCATCAACGACATCAACGACATGGGCGTGGCGCAGAAAGACCCGCAGGCGCCGGAATCGCACTTCACCCTGTACAACACCCGCACCTACAAACTGGCTTATGTCGGCACAGATTTGGGCGCGGTGCAGCGCCTGGAAACGCGCCTGTTCCACGTCGACCAGAAACGGCGCTTTGTCGGCGATTTCCCCAACACGGCCAAACAGCTCCACAACCTGAAGCAGAACACCATCGACACCACGGCCAGCGGCGGCTCGCTGCAGGCCACCTTTGCGCCGGGCCGCAACCAGCAATGGACCACTGGCCTGGAGATTGTTCACGAAACCACGGATTCCGACGAATCGCAACAAACCTTCACCACCACCAACGATGCGCTGAAAAAACTGCTCAGCTTTCAGCCGGTGCCGGATGGCGAGCGCGATCATGTGGGGCTGTTCGCCCAGAACGAGGTGACGGTGACGCAGCGCTGGCGCCTTACCCTCGGCGGCCGTTACGATTACTTTGAAGCCGATGCCGACGATGTCACCATGAGTCAGACCAGCTACGGCGGCAGCGGTGCCACCACGGTGCAGGCGGTGAACGCATTCTCCCGCGAAACCGATCAGGCCATGACCTTCAGCCTCGGCTCGCTCTATGCCCTGAGCAACACCTTGCATCTGACCGCCAACTTGGCCACGGCATTTCGCGCCCCGGATCTGTTTGAACGCTATTCCACCCGTGGCGGCGGCAGCCAACTGATCATCGGCAACCCGGACCTCGACGCCGAATATAGCTACAACGCCGACCTCGGCCTCAAATACCTATCGTCCCGCGCCAGCGGCTATGTCAGTGTGTTTTATAACCGTGTTGACGACTATATCGATCTGGTCAAGCAGGACAGTTCGTTCCTCGCCAATATCCCCACCTATGGTTACGTCAACGTCGAGGACGCGGAACTGTACGGCATCGATGCCGAAGCCACCCTCCACCTGACGTCGCGCCTCGATCTGGAAACGGCCATCGCCTGGGTGGAAGGCAAGGACCGCGACACTCACGAGCACCTTAGTGCCATCGCCCCGCTCAACGGCCGCATTGGCCTGCGTTACGCCGCGCCGCTGACCGACAGCATGCGCTACAGCCTGCGCGCCCAGGCCACGCTCTACGACCGCCAGCGCAATGTGTCGGACAGCGAAGACGAGACGCCGGGCTATACGACGTTTGACCTGCACGCCGGGCTCAATCTCGGCGCTTGGGCGATGTTTGACGCCATCGACCTGAACCTCAGCGTGAAAAACCTCCTCGACCGCGGCTACCGCAGCCATTTGCGCTCCAGCCAGGAAACCTGGATCTATGAGCCGGGCCGCAACATCGTGGTCGGCCTGCAATGCACCTTTTAAGGAATAAGCGGATGAACATGCTGAGGCACTCGCTCCGTTTGCTGATCGGATGGCTACTCGTGCTCATCACCGCACCCCTGACCTGCGCGGCCGCCAGCGATTCCGCTGGCCCGCGCACGGTGACGGATCTGGCCGGACGTCAGGTCGAGGTAACCGTTCCGGCCCGGCGGCTGGTGGGCATCCATTCGGCCCTGAGCCTGCTGTGCTATATGAACCTGGCACCCCAGGTGGTGGGTGTGGAGCAGGAGGAGAAAGATCCGCGTCAGTGGCTGGGCGGCACCGGCCGCTCCTACCGGCTGGCCCATCCCGAATTCAGTGCGTTGCCCGGTATCGGCTCGCAGCGCCAGATCGACGCCGAGGCGCTGGTGGCGCTGCAGCCCGATGTCATCTTCATGGGCTGGGGCACGCCGCAGGCCGCCGACCGGCTGCAGCAGCAGACCGGCATCCCGGTACTGATGGTGCACAACGGCGACCTGACCAAGCAACACCATCGGTTTGAACAATCGCTGGATCTGATTGCAACGATCTGTGATCGCCGGGAACGCGCCGAACAGATCAAGGCGTTCATCAACGCCAGCCTGAATGATCTGCACCAGCGCATCAAAGGGCACACCTCATCCACGACATGCTATATCGGCGGCCTCAATTTCCGCGTCGCCCACGGCCTGCTCGGCACCAGCCGCGACTATCCGCCGTTTGTGCTGCTGAAGGCCAACAACATCACCGACGCCATCACGCCGCCAGCCAACCTGGTCAAGGGACGCTTTTCCCTGGCTGCGGAAAGCTTACTCAAGGCCGATCCCGAGATCATCTTCATCTGTGCCAGCGGTGAGTCCCTGGTGCGCGACGATCTGAGCCATCCGGCCTTTGCCGCCCTCAGCGCGGTACGCAACCAGCGCCTGTATCGCATCATCCCCCATTACTATGCCGCCAGTCCCGACACGGTGCTGGCCGAAACCTGGTACATGGCCACGATCCTCTATCCCGGAGCCTTTGCCGATGTCGACATCGCGTCCACGGCCGACCGCTTTTACCGCTTCTTTGTCGGCGCACCGCTCTACCGGGAGATGGCGACACTGTTCGGCCCGTTCGCGCCGCTGAACGCCAGCGCAGTGGGCAACACAGAGGGCGGCCCGTCGTTATGAGCCTGAGCAACGCCTACCACCGACGCCAGCATCGTCTGACCGTGGGCGGACTGGTGACCCTGCTGATACTGGGCCTGATCACCCTGCTCGCCCTGACCAGCGGCGCGATGGAGGTGGACTGGCGTCAGCTGTGGTGCGGCGACGGCCAGACACTGAACGCAGCGCAGCGCGTCCTGCTGCATATCCGCCTGCCGCGCGCCTGCAGCGCCATCCTCGGCGGTGCGGCCCTGGCCACGGCCGGGCTGATCCTTCAGGTACTGCTCAACAATCCGCTGGCCTCGCCCTCCACTCTCGGTATCTCTCAAGGCGCATCGTTCGGTGCGGCATGCGGCATCTGGCTGCTGTCATCCGGTCCGTCGCTGACCGTGTCGCCGTGGCTGGTCACCGGCCTGGCGTTTGCCGGCGCCATGGCCACCACCCTGCTGATCCTCGCCCTAAGCCTGTGGCGCAACTGCGGCCGTGAAACCATCATCCTCGCCGGGGTGGCGCTCAGCGCCCTGTTCGTTGCCGCCACCACCCTGTTGCAATATCTGGCCGACGACACCCAGCTGGCCGCCATTGTCCACTGGAGTTTCGGCGATGTCGGTCGTGCCGACTGGCGCGATCTGCGTCTGCTGGCCCTGGTCACGTTGGTTGGTTTGGCCGCGCTGTGGAGCCAACGGCGCACCTTCAACGCCCTGCTGTGCGGCCACGACACCGCCACCAGCCTCGGCCTGCACGTCACCCGCTTGCGTCTGGCCGGAGTGACCCTGGTGACGCTGATGACCGCCACCACCGTCACTCTGCTCGGCGTCATCAGCTTTATCGGCCTGGTCGCCCCCCATCTGGTGCGACTGCTGGTCGGCGACAACGTGGTGGCACGGCTGCCGTTGTGTGCCCTGAGTGGTGCCATTCTGTTGCTGCTCGCCGACCTCACCGGCCGCACCCTGCTGGCGCCGCTGACCTTTCCCGCCGGGGTGGTCACCGCCTTTCTCGGCGCGCCGCTGTTCCTGGTGTTGCTGTTCAGCCGGGAGCAGCCATGGACCTGACCCTGCGCCAACTGCGTTTCGCCTATCGCGGCGGCCGTCCAGTGCTCAATGGCCTCGACACCACGCTGGCCGACGGCCAACTCACCGCCCTGCTCGGCGTCAACGGCTCGGGAAAATCCACCCTGCTCAAGCTGATGGCCGGGATTCTGACGCCAAACAGTGGCGCCATCGTCCTCGGTGCGCCGCTGGAGCAATCCCTGAGTCAGCTCAGCCCACGGCGCATCGCCCAATACTGCGCCTATGTGGCCCAGAACACCCAGCCAGCCACCCTGACGGTATTCGACTACGTGCTGCTCGGCCGCCTGCCCCACCAGCATGGCTGGTCAGCCAGAGCCTCCGTGGCGGATCTGAATCAGGTGGAAGCCTGTCTGAACCAGATGGACCTCACCGACCTGGCAGGCACGCATCTGAATCAATTAAGCGGCGGCCAGTTGCAGATGACCGTCATCGCCCGCGCCCTGGCCCAGCAACCGGTCATCCTGCTGCTCGACGAACCGACCAACAACCTTGATCCCAAACATCAGGTGCAGCTGATGGACAAGCTGCGTACTGTCAGCCGTGAACAGGGCACCATGGTCATTTTCAGCATGCACGATATCAACCTTGCCCTGCAGTGGGCCGACCGGGTGATGCTGCTGCATCAGGGCGGCCTGCTACGGCACGATCCAACCCAGCTACTCACCACGGCCGACCTGTCAACACTGTTCGGCATGCCTTATCAGATGGTGGAAACGCGGAACCATCAACATTGGTTTTGGCCAGCCCTTAATGGCAGCCTGAAATGAACTGAACAACAAAAACTCAACAACGCCCCGGAAGAAGGATTGGGCGCTGCAGGGCGGCTATTGGCACCAGGCCCGGCCAACAGGCTCGCCACCACCCCACAATGAAAAAAGGACTTACCGGCTAAACCGATAAGTCCTTGATTTTCTTTGGTGGAGCTAGGCGGGATCGAACCGCCGGCCTCTTGAATGCCATTCAAGCGCTCTCCCAGCTGAGCTATAGCCCCGTTGCTGAACGAGGGCGTTTATACCAAGAGACGCAGGTACTGTCAACGACTTTTATCGAAAAAATCACCGGTCGTCTCTTTTTCTGCCTGGCGGTGTCTTGCGATCTCGACCACCACCTTGCCGTACCGCAGCGCAGCGCAACAGCAACCCAACGCAAAAAGCCCGGGCCGACGCATTGCAACGGCCCAGGCTTGCATTCCCCTTGTTGCGTCTGGAGAATTTTACTTGCCGGTCAAACGGACCAGGGCCTCCCGATATTTTTCGCCGGTTTTGCGGACGATTTCGGCCGGCAGATCAGGTGCCGGGGCTTTTTTGCCCCAATCGAGGGTTTCAAGATAATCCCGCAAAAACTGCTTATCGAAACTGGGCTGAGGTCCGCCCGGCTGATATTGATCAGCCGGCCAGAAGCGCGACGAATCCGGCGTAAGGGCTTCATCAATCCAGAGCAGCTGATCGTTGTAGAGACCGAATTCGAATTTGGTATCAGCGATGATAATCCCTTTGGTCGCAGCATAGCTGCGGGCCCGCTCATAAATGGCGATGGTGGTGTCGCGCACCTGGGCCGCCAGGGCGGCACCGCACAATTCCTCCACCTTGCTGAACGGAATATTCTCATCATGCTCGCCCAGCTCCGCCTTGGTCGAAGGGGTAAAAATCACCTCGGGCAGACGATCGCTTTCCTTCAGCCCAGACGGCAGCGGGATACCGCAGATGCTGCCCTTGGCCTGATATTCCTTCCAACCGGAACCGGAGATATAACCACGCACAATACATTCCACCGGCAGGGGACGGGCCTTTTTCACCAGCATGCTGCGGCCTTCGAGCTGATCGCGATATGCCAAAGCGGCCGACGGAAATTCCTCGACATTGGTGCTCACGATATGATTGGGAATGATGTCCTGCATCATGCTGAACCAGAAAACCGAGATTTCAGTCAGCACCTGTCCCTTGCCCGGAATGCCTTCGTTCATGATGACATCGAAAGCCGAGATGCGATCGCTGGTTACAATCAGCAGATACTCTCCCACATCGTAGATGTCGCGCACCTTGCCGCGGTTGACCAGTTTGAGCCCCGGACAGTCGGTTTGCATAATCGTCGCAGTCATGGTTCCTATTCCCCCTGTTGGATAGCACGAACGATCGCATCAGCGATCACAATGGTGGCGGACTGGCGCAGCTGCTCCAGCGTCTGGCTGACAGCCTCCTCTTGCCGCCGGGTCAGTACCTGAGCTCGCAACCGTTCGGCCTCTTCGGCGCTGAGCCGGGTCGGATCGGCCGCTTCGAGCTGCTTCAGACGCACCAGATAATACTGGTCGGCCTGGGCATAAAGTTCAGCAGCCAGAGGCTGTTCCGGCGTCAGGCGAAAAGCCGCTTCCGCCAGCTGAGCCTGTTGGCCAATTTTGGGGATAAAATCACCCAGACTGCGACTGAACAAGCCGGTTTCTTCCAGTTTGGCGCCAGCTGGCAAAACCTGCTGCAGGTCTGCACCTTCGCGCGCCGCCTGCAAGGCCTTCTCGCCGGCCTGACGAGCCAGTTCCGTCGCTCGCTCGCGCCGCAGGGTCTGCCGCAGGGCCTCCTGTACCTGCTCCAGTGGCGGGATTTCGCTGGGCAGCCGTTCGGCCACCTGACACAGATAAACCGCGCCGCCCACCCGCTGAGGCGGCAACAGACTGCCAACCTCCGCTTCAAAAGCCAACCGCTGCAGTTCGGGCTGATCGCCAAACACCGCCAGCGGCTGCTGCTGGCTGAACAGTTCCGTCGTCAATGGCGCCAGTCCCAGTTGCTGGGCCGCACCCACCATGCCGGCGCCCTTGCGATTCATATTGTAGGCATCCAGCGCCTTTTCGTAGGCCAGTTGCTGCGCCAGTTCGGCACGCAGGCCCTCTTCCACCTCGGGACGCACACTTTCCAGACTTTTGACGCCCGCCTCGACATGTTCAATGCCCTGCAACACATGGTAACCGTAAGGCGTCTCGACCGGTGCACTGATTTCTCCCGGCGCCAGAGCAAAGGCAGCCTCCTCGAAAGCGGCAACCATGACACCGCGAGGAAACAGGCCCAGATCGCCACCCTTGCCTGCAGTCGCCTTGTCGTCCGAATGGCGCTGCGCCAGTTCGGCGAAGGGCTCGGCTGCCGCCCGCTGCCGCAGGCTTTCGGCTAACGCACGTTTTTCCTCTCGTTCCGCATCGCTGGCATCCTCGGGCACAGCCAGCAGAATATGGGCAACACGCACCTGTTCTGGCACCGAATAACGACCGATCTGACGGCGGTAATAACGTTCCAGCGCCGTTTCGTCAATGGCCACCTCGCCCTGCAACGTGCCACTGTCGAGTTGGACATAGTCCAGGCGCGCACGCGGTGGCTGGCGGAACTGCTCACCACGCTCGGCATAGGCCCGCGCCACCTCGGCATCGGCCACATCGGCCTGGGCCAGGAACGCCTCAGGAGCAAAACGGACAAACTGCAGGTTGATCTTCTCCTGCTCGACACGGTAAGCCTCGGCCACGTCGGCATCACTGACCGTTATGGCCGAACGCAACTGCCAGCGCACCCTGTCCGCCAGCAACTGATTCTCCTGCAAGGCTTCAAACTGTTCGGGGGTCATGCGCTGATAGGCCAACACCTCCAGATAACGCTGTTTGCTGAACTGACCCTCCTGCTGGAAGGCCTCAATCTCGGCGATGCTGGCAACAAGTTCATCACGACTGACCCGCACCCCCAGCGTACCGGCGTGCTGGCGCAACAGTGCCTGATCAATCAGCATATTGATGGCCTGACGGGTCAACCCCAGCTGTCGCTCCAGTTCCGGCGTGAAAGCCTGGCCATAAAGCGAGCGGTAGAGATTGTAAAGATTGCTGTGGGCCGAGCGAAAATCATCAAAGCTGATGGGTTCGCCATTGACCTCGGCCGCTGCCGTCTGCCGGCCCTGCGGATCGGTGCCCTTGCCCCAGACCAGAAAAATGGTGCCGATAAATGCGGCGATAATCGTCCAGAACACGACCTTGACAATGGTCGTTTTCTGCTTTCTGCGAATCAGGTCGAGCATGGACACTTTCTCCTTGTTGTCACAACGGTTTTGGGGTAAAAACAGCGTCGCATCTTAGATCATTCTCCCGACCGAATGCAACAGCATCTTTCGTAAAACGGCTTGAAACCAGAGCGGTTGTTCTGTTAGATTCTGCGGCTCCACCGGCCGGGAAGTCAGACCGTCATTCCCATTCCCCCGGCGCTGTCCGAAGCCACCTCGCAGAAAGTTTCCGACCATGCTGAACCTGTTCAATGCCCTGTGGGGCCTGTTTTCCAACGATCTGGCCATCGATCTGGGCACGGCCAACACCCTGGTCTACCTTAAAGGCAAGGGTATAGTCGTCAGCGAACCCTCGGTGGTGGCGGTTCAGAAGGAGCCCATGGGCGTGCGCAAGGTTCTGGCCGTCGGGGTCGAAGCCAAGAAGATGCTCGGCCGCACCCCCGGCAGCATTGTCGCCATCCGGCCGATGAAGGATGGCGTAATCGCCGACTTCGACATCACCGAGGAGATGCTGCGCCATTTCATTCACAAGGTACATCACCGCAAGGCCATGGTGCGACCCCGCATTGTGATCTGCGTACCGTCCGGCATCACCCAGGTGGAAAAACGCGCGGTCAAGGAATCCGCCGAGTCGGCCGGCGCCCGCGAGGTCTACCTGATTGAAGAACCGATGGCGGCCGCCATTGGCGCCGGACTGCCCATCACCGAAGCCCATGGCAACATGATCGTTGATATCGGTGGTGGCACCACCGAGGTGGCCATCATCTCACTGGCCGGCATCGTCTATGCCCAGAGCGTGCGAGTGGGTGGCGACAAACTTGATGAGGCCATCACCCAGCACCTTAAACGCAAATACAATATGCTGATCGGCGAACGGACCGCCGAGCAGATCAAGATCGAGATCGGCAGCGCCTATACTGGCGACGATGAACAGCGCATGCAGGTTAAGGGCCGCGACATGGTCACCGGTATCCCCCGCACCCTGGAAATCGGCTCGGAGGAGATCCGCGAGGCCCTGTCGGAAACGGTCAACGCCATCGTCGAAGCGGTGCGCGTGGCGCTGGAACGGACCCCCCCGGAACTGGCCGCCGATATCGTTGACCGCGGCATTGTGCTGGCCGGCGGTGGTGCCCTGCTGCGCAACCTGGACGCCCTGTTGCGGCGGGAAACAGGCCTGCCTGTGGTTATTGCCGAGGATCCGCTGTCCTGCGTCGTGCTGGGATCGGGCAAGGTACTTGACGAGCTTGATCTGCTGCGGCGGGTAGCCGTCTCCAGCTAGACGCGAGCCCTGCGTTCCCCTGGACCGTGCGCCTGAAGTCTCTCCCTCTTCTGCCGCCGGCGGCCCCGCAAGGCCGCGGCAAGGCCGGTCATGCGTGATTTTTTCCACCGACACAGGCTGTCCCTTTTCTTTCTGGCTCTGATTCTCGGTGCCCTGCTCCTGTATTCCAACGCCCTGCGGCAGAAACAACACACCAGCCTGTTCGAATCCCTCGTCCTCTCGCTGACCGCTCCCCTGCTTGAAGGCACCGATCAATTACGCTATCGCCTGCATCAGTTGTGGAGCGACTACCTGCATCTGGTTGCGGTACAAAAGCACAATCAGCACCTGCAACAGCAACTAGGCGAAGCCCGGCGGCAATTGGCCCTGCGCGAAGAAATGGCCCAGGAAAACATCCGCCTACTGGCCCTGCTGAACCTGCGCCAGGGTTTCAATCAACCCGGCCTGGCGGCTCGCGTCATCGCCGCCGATGCCGTCAGCTGGTTTCGCACTCTCACCATTGATCGCGGCCTAACAGACGGACTGCATGAGGGCGCCGCCGTCATCGCCCCCGCCGGCGTCGTCGGCCGCATCATCAAATGCACTAATCACAGTGCCCGCGTACTGCTGCTCACCGATGCCTCGTCCGCTGCGGCCGCGCTGGTGCAAGACAGCCGCACCCGCGGCGTGGTGCGGGGGCAGGGCAGCTATCTGAGCTTCGATTACGCCGACCGGCTCCACCCCATCAAAATCGGGGATCAGGTCGTTACGGCAGGCACCGGCGGAATTTTTCCCAAAGGCTTGCCCATCGGCAGCGTCAGCCGGGTTCAGCAGGAAAACTACGGCTTATTCCAGACAGTCGAAGTGCGGCCGGCCGTCGATTTCAGTCGTCTGGAAGAGGTTCTGGTCCTGCTGCCGGAGGCCCCTTGAAAACCTTGCTGTGCTGCATCCTGACCGCGCTGATACTGCTATGGTGCCAGATCGCTCTGTGGCCCCGCCTGCTTGCCCTGCCAGGCAGCGCCCCCAACCTGCTGCTGCTGCTGGTTCTGTACGCTGCCCTCCATGCCCCATTACTGCCGGGCACCAGTTGTGCCTGGGGCAGTGGCTGTCTGCTTGATGTCTTCAGCGGAACAACCCTGGGATTTCACGGCCTGATTTTTGTGCTGCTGTTCGCCATGGTGCGCCTGTCGACCGGCCAACTCAACCCGGAAAACCCCCTCCTGCTGCCGATGGTTGCCCTGATCGGCACATTGTTCTACAGCCTGCTGGGCATCTGCGTCCTGCTGTTGTTTGCCGAAGCCGATCAGGCCTGGTGGCTGCTGTTGCGCGAGCTGCCTCTACAACTGTTGCTCAACCTGCTGGCGGCGCTGCTGTTACGTCGACCATTTTCCCGGCTGTTGCACCCCATCAGCCGCACCACCCGGTAGACAGGACCCCCCGTCGTGCCTCTCAACGCTCCGGCGCCGGATGACGCCTGTCGCAAACGCCGCTTTGAACTTCTCCTGTTCGCCGCGGCACTGCTGTTTGTACTGCTGGCCCTGCGACTGTGGTACCTGCAGATCATCAGTGGCGATCGCTACGACCTGCTGGCCCGCAAGAATCGCACCCGCTCCATCCCGATCGCCGCGCCACGCGGCACCCTCTACGATCGTAACGGCGCCATCCTGGTGGACAGTCGCCCCGCCTTCAATGTTTCGGTCCTGCGCCAAGAGGTAGAGGATCTCGACGCCCTGCTGACCAGCCTGGCACAACGTCTCGATCTGCCGGTCGAGCAATTGCAACAAACCTGGCAGAGCCGGCGTTTCTATCCCCGCTATCGCCCCATTCCTCTGGCCGAGGACATCGATCGCACCCTAGTAGAGGAACTGGCGGAAAACGCCCTGCAGCTGCCAGGGCTCATCATTGAGGTCCAGCCCACCCGCGAATATCCCCATGGCGAGCTGGCCGCCCAGCTGTTCGGTCACATCGGCGCTATCAGTGAAAAGGAACTGCGGACTCTCACCGACCAGGGGTACCGCGGCGGCGACCAGATCGGCAAAAGCGGCCTGGAACGTCATCTGGAAGGCTATCTGCGCGGCCAGGAGGGTGAACGCCTGATCGAGGTCGACGTGCAAGGCCGTGAACTGCGCCAGCGCACCCAGCGGCCAGCCCAGCCCGGCAACCAGGTCATCCTGACCCTTGATCTGAACCTGCAGCGTCGCGCCGAGCAAGCCTTTGGCGATCAAGCCGGAGCAGCCGTGGCGCTGGATGTCCGCACCGGCGAGATCCTCGCCATGGTCAGCCGGCCGGCCTACGATCCGGCGCTGTTCGCCCGTGGTATCGGACAAAAAGCCTGGCAGCAACTGCTTGACGACCCGGATCATCCGTTGCAGAACCGTGCCATCAGCGGTCAGTACCCACCCGGCTCGACCTTCAAGATTGTTACCGCCCTGGCAGCCCTGCACGAGGGGGTGACCCGACCTGACGAGCTGATCCAGTGCGATGGTCGCCTGCGCATCGGCGAACGCGATTTCCGCTGCTGGAAGCGCACCGGCCACGGCCCGACCAATCTGATGAAAGCCCTGCGCGAAAGCTGCGATGTCTGGTTCTACGACATCTCCCTGCGTCTGGGTATCGACCGCATTGCCAAGATGGCCCGCCATCTTGGCTTGGACCAGAGCTATGGCTTGCCGCTGGACAACGAGCGCAGCGGTCTGATTCCCGACCGGGACTGGAAACGTGGCCGCTTTGGCAGCAGCTGGTATCCGGGCGAAACCGCCATCGCCGGAATCGGCCAGGGCTATGTTTTGGCCACCCCGCTGCAACTGGCCGTCATGACCGCCACGGTTGCCAATGGTGGCACCTTCTATCAGCCACAGCTACTGCGGCAGGTCAGAGACCATCAGGGCCGGATTCTTTTGCAGGAGCAGCCACGCGTCCGCCATCAGGTCCGCTTCACCGGACAGCACCTGCAGGCGGTGCGGCAAGCCCTTGAAGCCGTGGTGGGAGACCCCCGAGGCACCGGCAAGGCCTGTCGCCTGCCCGGCATCGCCGTTGCCGGCAAAACCGGCACTGCCCAGGTGGTCCGACTGAAGGACGATCTGCCGGGGCATAAAAAGCTGGCAGACGACGAAATTGCTTACCGCCTGCGGGATCATGCCCTGTTTGTCGCCTATGCACCCGCCGAAGACGCGGAAATTGCCGTGGCCGTCATCGTGGAACACGGCCAGCACGGCAGCAGCGCCGCGGCACCCATTGCCCGTGAAATTCTGGCTGAATACTTTGGCATTGCCGACCCGCAGCCGGACAGCACTGCAGGTCAGGAGGAGTGACACCGCCCATGTTCGATCGTCGCCTGCTCACCCACATTGACAGTCCGCTGCTTCTGCTGCTGCTCGTTACCGCCGCCCTGGGCATTCTCAATCTGTACAGCTCAACCTCCAACTGGAACCTGGCCGGTACCGCTGTCTACATCCGGCAGGCCTACTGGCTGGGGCTGGGGTTCGGGCTGGCTTTACTGGTCAGCCTGGTGGATTACCGCCATCTTTACCATGCGGCACCCTTTGCCTATCTCGCGGTGGTCGGCTTGCTGGCTTTTGTGCTGCTGTTCGGCAAAACCAGCATGGGCGCGACACGCTGGATCGATCTGGGGCCATTTCACCTTCAACCCAGCGAAATCATGAAACCAGTCATGGTAATGATGCTGGCGCGCTATTTCAGTCGCCAAGAAAACCCGTTCGGTCACAGCCTGCGTGACCTACTGCTGCCCGGCGCCCTGCTGGCACTGCCTCTGCTGCTGATCATGAAGCAGCCGGATCTGGGCACGGCCCTGCTGCTGCTGTTCATCGGCAGCACCATGATCCTATTTGCCGGGGTGCGCCGCGCCACCCTGGCAGGGCTGGCCGGACTGGCCGTCGCAGCGGCCGGCGGCGGCTGGTTTCTCTTGCACGACTATCAGAAACAGCGCATCCTTACCTTTCTCAACCCCGACCGCGACCCGCTCGGCGCCGGCTATCACATTATCCAGTCGAAGATCGCTGTCGGCAGCGGTGGTTTCTGGGGCAAGGGCTTCATGCAGGGCACCCAGTCACAGCTGTCGTTTCTGCCCGAACGCCATACCGATTTCGCCTTTTCAGTCTTTGCCGAGGAATGGGGCCTGATCGGCTGCCTGGTGCTGTTGGGACTGTATCTGCTGATTGTTGTGCGCGGCATCCTGATTGCTCGCAAGGCCGGCAGTCCCTTTGGAATGTATCTGGCCATCGGCATCACCGCCATGCTGTTCTGGCACATCAGTGTCAACCTGGCCATGGTCATCGGCCTGTTACCCGTGGTTGGCGTACCACTGCCCCTGTTCTCTTACGGTGGCACCTGCATGGTCACCACCATGATCGGTGTCGGCCTGCTCAACAATGTGGCCATGCGCCGCTTTATGTTCTGACACCCCGGCCGGGACGGCACGTCCCGGAAACCGGCCCGCAGGAGGGGCCATGCCGCCTTGCCGCCGCAGCCACTCAACGGCGCTGTACCCTGTTCTGCTGCTGTTGTGTCTAAGCAGCGGCATTCTGCTGGCCGACCGGCTAACAGCACCCGCCGGACTCCTTCATCCCCTGGCCCTGGCCCTGCCGCTGATACTGCTCGGCAGAAACCGGCACATCGCATTGGCGCTGCTGAGCCTGGTTGCCGGCTATCTGCTGACCAGCCTGGCGCTGCAGCCCGCGCCTGCGGCCCTGCAGGCTCTCGACGGCGAGCAGGTACGGCTGCAGGGACAGGTTCTGCATCTTGAGCGCTTACCCGAAGGTTGGCGCCTGGTGTTGGCAGCATCCCATCTCGACGGCCTGTCCACCGACCCGACCTCGCCGGCTTCTCAACCGAGCCGCCCGGTCCGCCTGCAATTACGGGTACTGGCCGGCCCCTGTTCGCTCTTGCCAGGTGATCGCATCGCTACGCTGGCCCGCCTGCGCCTGCCGCGCCGTTTTGGCACCCCCGGCGCCTTCGACGGGCCACGCCACCTGGCACAGCAAAACATTGAGCTAACCGGTATCATTCCCGATTCAGGCACCATTGTCCGCCTGGCCCAGCCTGCCCAAGCCACCTGGCCTTTTGCCGTGGCGCGCTGGCGCGCTCGACAGATCGACCAGCTGCTCACACGTCTGCCGCCCGACCAGGGCGCCCTGGTACTCAGTCTGACCCTGGGTGAGGCCTGCCTGCTCAGCCAGGCCCAGCGCGATCGTTTGGCCCGGACCGGCCTGTCACACCTGTTCGCCATCTCGGGATTGCATCTGGGGCTGGTGGCCGGCGCCGTCATGCTGCTGGTGCAACGTCTCTATCGCCGCAGCACCCGCCTGCTGCTGTGGCAGCCCGCCCAACGCCTGGTGCCACTGCTGAGTCTGCCCATCGTCCTGCTCTATCTGGCCCTCAGCGGCGCCTCCCTGCCCGGCTGGCGCGCCGCCCTCATGCTGTGTCTGGGGCTGGCCCTGCTGTGGTGGCAACGCACCTGCGCTCCCATCCTGCTTCTGAATCTGGCGGCCGTGCTGTTGTTGCTGGCCAACCCTCTGGCCCTGTTCAGCGCCTCCTTTCAGCTGTCCTTCGCCGCCGTAGCCGCCCTGTTGCTGGTACTGCCGGCATGGCACCGCCGGCTGGCCGGCCAGGTGCTGCGTTGGCCGGCGTTGCTGCTACTGACCAATCTGACCGCCAGCCTGGCAACCCTGCCCCTGACCCTGGCACATTTCCACTGGGCGGGGGCTGCCGGCCTGCTGACCAACCTGCTGGCACTGCCACTGATCAGCTTTGTGGTCCTGCCGTTATGCCTGCTGGCACTGCCGTTACTCTCCGTATGGCCAAGGGCGGCACAGACGCTGCTGCAGGGCAGTGGCACACTGCTCGAAACCCTTCTGGGCCTGTGCGACAGGCTGGCACAGGGACCGCTGGCGGGTGGCTTTTTCTACCTCAACCCCGTGCAACTGGCCGTCACCATGGCCCTGTGTCTGACCCTGCTGCTGCTTCTGGCCGGGCGCTGGCGCCAGACACCCGTGCTGCTGGCCTTGCTGCTCTTGCTGACCGGAGTTGCCCAGCAGCGTCCCGCCGCCCCGGTCGGGCTGCAACTGGTGCAACTCAGTGTTGGTCAGGGCGAGGCCCAGTTGCTTCGCACGCCGCAGGGTCGCAACTACCTGATCGACGGCGGTGGCTTGCCGCACAGCGATTTCGATGTCGGCCGACGGCTGCTGGCGCCAGCCCTGGCACGACTGGGGGTGCGACAGCTCGATGCGGTGCTGCTGACCCATGACCACCCCGACCATCGGGATGGTCTGCGCCATATCCTGGCGGCTTTCCCGGTGCGAGCCTTCTACAGTCCGTTGGCCTGCGACGACCTGGATAACCAGCTGCGCGCCGCCATCGAGCGACAAGGCATTGCCTGTCACCAGACCTCGCCAGGCTGGCAGCCCTTTGCTGAAGGAATCTGGCTATTCACGCCAGCACAACAGGGCCGCAACCTCAATGACCGTTCCCTGGCCCTATACGCCCGGTTGGGCAACGACGGCCTGTTGCTGACCGGTGATCTCGAAGCGGCCGGCATGCGCCAGCTGCTGGGCGGTCCCCTGCCCGGCCCGCTGACCCTGCTCAATTTGCCCCATCACGGCAGCCGGCGTTCCTGGCCGGCCGATCTGACCTGGCCGGCAGACTGCAGGCAGGCAACCGTCAGCGTCGGTCATCATAACCGCTTCGGCTTTCCCCATGCCCAGGTGCTACAGCGCCTTGACCGGGCCGGTGTCCATTTGTGGCGTACCGACCGCGATGGCACCATCGTGGCGACCAGCACTGGCCAGGGCTGGCATATCCGCTGCGACTGGCCGCCCTTGCGCCATCCGTTCCCCGTACAGGCTTTTTTCCGCCCAGGGCTTCCCTTGGCCCGGCAATTGCTGTATTAAAAGGCCTCGCCAAATAGCCTCGCCCCGGCCGGACCAGGTTGCCCTGCCGCCGGGTTCAGATCCCTTTGCCACAAAAGGAGTTTTTCCGTGAGCATCACCGGCATCAAAGGCATGAACGACATCCTGCCGCAATCCGTCGCCACCTGGCAGTTTCTCGAACAACAGGCCCGGGCCATTTTCTCCGTCTACGGCTTTGAGGAAATCCGGGTTCCGGTGGTTGAGAAAACCGAGCTGTTCTGCCGTTCCATCGGGGAAACCACTGACATTGTTGAAAAGGAGATGTACAGCTTCACCGACCGCAATGACCTGAGCCTGACCCTGCGACCGGAGGGCACCGCGCCGGTCATGCGCGCCTTTATCGAACACCGACTGCACAACCGCGATGCCCTGAACAAGCTGTATTACCTTGGCCCCATGTTTCGCTACGAACGGCCCCAGAAAGGCCGTTACCGCCAGTTTCACCAGATCGGCGCCGAGGTCATCGGGCTGGACGATCCCCGTATCGACGCCCAGGTGCTGGCGATGTTGAGCCATTATTTTGACGCTGTCGGCATTTCCGCCGTCAGCCTGCAGATCAACTCCCTCGGCTGTCCCAAGTGCCGGCCTGGCTACCGCCAGCAGCTCATCGACTTTCTGAGCCAGCGCCTCGATTCCCTGTGCGACGACTGCCGCCGTCGCTACGGCAGCAACCCGTTGCGGGTGCTCGACTGCAAGGCGACCGGCTGCCGTCAGGCGACCGAGCAGGCACCATCGGTGCTTGACCACCTATGCCCGGAATGTAACGACCACTTCAGCCGCCTGCAGCAACATCTGACCGAGCTGCAGGTGCCCTACAGCATCAATCCCCGCATGGTACGCGGACTCGACTACTACACCAAGACCACCTTTGAGATGGTCACCGGCGCCCTCGGTGCCCAGAACGCTGTTGCCGCCGGTGGCCGTTATGACGGCCTCATCGCGCAATTGGGAGGACCGGATCTGCCCGGCATCGGCTTTGCCATGGGCGTGGAGCGGCTGGCGCTGCTGCTGGGCGAGGACGCCATCGCCAGCCCGTCACCCGATCTGTTCATTGCCGCCCTCGGCGAGGCCGCCGCGCGCCAGGCCTTTATCTGGCTGCACCAACTGCAGCGGGCCGGACTTCAGGCCGACATGGATTTCAGCGGCAAGAGCCTCAAGGCCCAGATGCGTCGCGCTGACAAACTGGGCAGCCGTTTCACCCTGGTGCTCGGCGACGACGAATTGGCCAGCGGCCAGGCCCAGCTCAAACGCATGGCCGATGGCCAGCAAAGCCCGATCGAGCTTGATCAACTAACGACCCAGCTACGGGCAGCCCTTGACGCCGCTGCGGCCGCCTCGCTATAATCGCGCGTTCTTTTCCCGCCTGCGGGCGGGTTGTCGCATTTATTTGACCTCTCCGGCACCCCCGGCAACCCCTTATTGGGAGGGCACCCCCTTGAACACGCCCCTGCATGACACCCTCGGCACCTGGAAACGCAGCCATTACTGCGGTGAACTGACAAGCGCCCACATCGGCCAGCAGGTCTGCCTGATGGGCTGGGTCCAACGCCGCCGCGACCACGGCGGTCTGATCTTCATCGACCTGCGTGACCGCGAAGGCATCACGCAGCTGGCCCTCGACCCGGACCGCGATCCGCAGGCCCACAGCAAGGCCGACCGGGTACGCAGTGAATACGTCATCGCCGTCATCGGCACGGTGTCGGCCCGCCCTGAAGGCACGGTCAATCCGAAAATGAAAACCGGCGAGATCGAAATCGAGGTGGCACAGCTGAAGATTCTCAACAGCGCCAAGACACCGCCTTTCGGGCTCGATGAGTACACCGAGGTGGCCGAGAATATCCGCCTGAAGCACCGTTATCTTGACCTGCGCCGACCGGCTCTGCAGAAAAACCTGATGCTGCGCCACCGCGTGGCACGTACCGTGCGCACCTATCTCGACGCGCAGGGCTTTCTTGAAATTGAAACCCCGGTACTGACCAAAAGTACCCCCGAGGGTGCGCGCGACTATCTGGTGCCAAGCCGGGTCAACGGCGGTTGTTTCTTCGCCCTGCCGCAGTCGCCGCAATTATTCAAACAGCTGCTGATGGTATCTGGATATGACCGCTACTGCCAGATCGTCAAATGCTTCCGCGACGAGGATCTGCGTGCCGACCGCCAGCCGGAGTTCACCCAGATCGACTGTGAGATGAGCTTTGTCGACGCCGATGATGTCATCACCACCATGGAAAAGATGATTGCCCAGGTGTTCCGCGACTGTCTCGGTGTCGAGGTGACGACCCCGATGGCCCGCATGACCTATGCCGAAGCCATGACCCGCTTCGGGGTCGATAATCCCGACCTGCGCTTCGGCCTGGAGCTGATTGAACTGACCGACCTGGTGGCCAACTGCGGCTTCAAGGTCTTTGCCGAGGTAGCGGCAAGCGGCGGTCTGGTCAAGGCGATCAACGTCAAGGGCGGCGCCGGCTTCTCGCGCAAGGACCTTGACGAACTGACCGATTTCGTCAAGATCTACGGCGCCAAGGGCCTGGCCTGGGTCAAGATCACCGAAGAAGGCTGGCAGTCACCCATCGCCAAGTTCTTCACCCCGACCGAACTCGACGCCCTCGGCCAGCGCCTTGACGCTGCCCAGGGCGACCTGCTGCTGTTCGTCGCCGACAATCCCCGCATCACCAACGAGGCTCTTGGCCGCCTGCGTGGTCATCTCGGCCAGCGCCTCGGCCTTGCGGCGAAAGACGATTACCGCTTTGTCTGGGTTACGGACTTTCCGTTACTGGAATGGGACGAGGAAAACCAGCGCCATGCCGCCGTTCACCATCCCTTTACCGCACCGCGCGACCAGGACCTGCCGCTGCTTGACAGCAATCCGGCAGCCGCCTGCGCCAAGGCCTACGATCTGGTACTCAATGGTTCTGAAATCGGTGGCGGCAGCATTCGTATCCACGACCAGGCCATCCAGAGCAAGATGTTCGCCCTGCTCGGCATCGGCGAGGAAGAGGCGCGGGAAAAATTCGGCTTCCTGCT
This sequence comes from Desulfuromonas thiophila, assembly GCF_900101955.1. Lineage (NCBI taxonomy): Bacteria > Pseudomonadati > Thermodesulfobacteriota > Desulfuromonadia > Desulfuromonadales > Desulfuromonadaceae > Desulfuromonas > Desulfuromonas thiophila. The sequence goes on from NZ_FNAQ01000012.1 coordinate 28,945, forward strand.
TGATGCCCTCGAATACGGAGCACCGCCTCACGGCGGCCTGGCCTTTGGTCTCGACCGGCTGGTCATGATTCTGACCGGCTCGGACTCCATCCGCGACGTCATCGCCTTTCCCAAGACCCAGAAAGCCACCTGCCTGCTGTCCGGGGCTCCGGGCGAGGTCGACGAGAAACAGCTGCAGGAACTGTCGATCCGTCTGCGCTTGCGCAAAAAAGAGCAATAGATCCTACGTGTACCGTCGCACAGGTCGGTTTTCGGACCGGCCTGTGCCACAGTCCCTCTGCCGCCATCAAGGAAGCCCATGCCGTCCGTTGCGCGCCGCCTGTCCTGTCAGAGGATTCTCCTGCCGTTGGCTGTTCTGGTCATCACCAGCCTGCATGGTTGCAGCCTGGCGCCCCAGGCCGAACTCAAGCAGGCTCGCGAAGCCTTTCGGCTGACGCAACAGGAAGCAGGACCGCGCTATAGTCCCGAATTGACTCGTGCCGCCAAACGGGCACTGGTCAAGGGGCGCCTGCTGTACGATCAGGGCCGGCACCAGAGCTCCGCCCGTTTGCTCGAACTGGCCCAACAGCTGTCGTTGCAGGCCGTGATCGACAGCCGCCTGCAGCACCAGCGCCTGCTGCAGTTGCAAGGCGGTCTCCATGCGTCACGCCGAGCCGATTGGATTTTGCAGCTGCAACCTGTTGTCACGCCCCCCACCTTGCCGGTGCTACCGCCGCCGGCCCCAGCCGCACCGGCAGCAGATCCCCGACCTGCCGCCTCTGTCTCCAAGGCACCCGTCACGGAACACCGGGTACGGGATGGGGAAACCCTTTCCAGTATTGCCGCCCAGCGCAGCGTCTACGGCGACGGCCTGTTATGGCCGCTGCTGTACCGCGCCAACCGCGACCAAATCAAAGATCCCCGCCAGATCTATCCGGGCCAGATCCTCACCATTCCACGCGGCCAGTCGGCCGCCGATCTGGAAAATGCCCGCGAAACGGCCCGTCAGTCGGGGCTGTTTTTGCCCGGAGAGAACCCGGCGCAAGAGCCCCGACTGTCAAAGTGAATTTACTTGACAGCCCCAGGCCTTTTGCATACGGTATACAACGTTTGTCGGCGCCGCCCGTGCGGCGTCGGGCAGCCCGCTGCGAATCGCAACAATGTCCAGCACGCTGCTCTGCACAACGCCGCTTTCGGCCCGATCCGTCGACTCCTCAGTGAAAGGCACGACGCTATCCATGCCCAGCCCGATCGCGAACCCACGAACCTCAGCCCGACAGGCTTCCCGCGAAGCTGCGGAACAGCTGTGACCCTGCAATCGACCCGTGCCGGTACGACTTCTGTGAAGTTGTACCGGCTTTTGTTCATTTAATCGCAACATAAGGAGAGAGAGACATGGCAAGAGCAAAAATTTCCCTGATCGGTGGCGGTCAAATCGGTGGTGTTCTGGCCCAGCTGTGCGCCCTGCGCGAACTGGGTGACGTGGTTCTGTTCGATATCGTTGAGAACATGCCGCAGGGCAAAATGCTCGACATCGCTGAGGTTGCCCGCGTTGATCAGTTCGACGTCAATCTGAAAGGCACCAACAGCTACGCCGACATCGCCGGTTCGGACATCGTTATCGTTACCGCAGGCCTGCCGCGCAAGCCCGGCATGAGCCGTGATGACCTGCTCGGCGTTAACGCCAAGATCATGAAGCAGGTTTCCGAAGGTATCAAGCAGTATGCACCGGAGTCCTTCGTCATCATCATCTCCAATCCCCTCGACGCCATGGTCACCCTGTGCCAGAAGATCACCGGCTTCCCGCCGGAGCGCGTCATGGGTCAGGCCGGCGTGCTCGACTCGAACCGCTTCTGCTCCTTCATCGCCTGGGAACTGGGCGTGTCGGTACGCGACGTCAACGCCATGGTGCTTGGCGGCCATGGCGACACCATGGTCCCCATCGTGCGCTATGCCAACGTCAACGGCATTCCCGTGATGGAGCAGCTGGTCCGCAAGTACGGCGAAGCCAAGGCCAAGGAAGTGATGACCGCCATGGTTGAGCGTACCAAGATGGCCGGCGGCGAAGTCGTCAAACTGCTCGGCAACGGTTCGGCCTTCTACAGCCCGGCTTCCTCGGCCATTGCCATGGCAGAAGCCATCCTGCGCGACCAGAAGCGCGTACTGCCGACCTGCGCCCTGCTCAAGGGTGAGTTCGGTGTTGACAACTACTATGTCGGCGTGCCTTGCATCCTCGGCGCTGGCGGCATTGAAGGCATCATGGAATTTGAGTTGGACGCTGAAGAGCAGGCACTGTTCGACAACTCGGTCGCTGCCGTTAAAGGCCTGATCGACGAACTGCCCAGCATTCTGCCGGACATGGCAGCCCTGCTGAAGTAATTTTCGGCACAGCCTGCAGGTACCACAACAAGGGCAATGGCAACATTGCCCTTGTTGCTTGTCAGTAAAGCCACCCTGCCTTCACAGCCCCTGCGTTACCCGTGCTGTCGTTGTTTACAGTCTGGCTGAAAGAATGACCCTTTTTTAGCGGGTTGGATACGATCACGGCTTGCACCGCAGTCGCATTTGGTGCTATACCAAGCCCGTTTGAGTTCCAACCCACGTTTTATTCGCTATTGCTATCGCAGCAGTGGCAATTGCACCTCTCGTTTCGAACAGGAGACAGTATGGCTCAGAATGCAAAACTCACCAAAGCCGAGCAGATTGTCGTCAAGTTTACCGGAGACTCCGGTGACGGCATGCAGCTCATCGGTAACCAGCTGACCGCCCTGGCGGCTCTGGACGGCAACGACGTCAACTCGCTGCCGGATTATCCCTCTGAAATCCGCGCCCCGGCCGGCACCGTTGCCGGCATCTCGGGTTTCCAGATGTGTCTGGGGGATCACAAGATCTACACCGCCGGTGACGCACCGGACGTGCTGGTGGCCTTCAACCCGGCCGCCGTCAAGCACAGCTCCAAGTTCGTCAAGGCTGGTGGCATGATCATCACCAACTCCGACACCTTCACCGACAAGGCGCTGGAAAAGGTCGGCTTCAAGAGCAATCCGCTGGAAGACGGCAGCCTGGCCGGCTATGACGTCAAGGCCATTCCGATGCACACCCTGGTGCGCGAGGCCCTGGCCGATATGGACATGCCCAACGCCGCCAAGGATCGTTGCAAAAACTTCTTCGTCATGGGCGTGCTGTGCTGGCTGTTCAATAAGACGCCGCAGCTGGTCCTCGATTTCATTCAGGAGAAATTCGGCCCCAAAGCGAAGAAGCCCAAGCTGGAAATCGCTGAAGCCAACACCAGAGCCTTCAAAGCGGGCCTGAACTACGGTGAAACCACCATCATGTTCCAGGAGCGCTACGACCTGGGTGCCGCCCAGATCGAAAAAGGCCTCTACCGCAATATCACCGGCAACGACGCCGCTGCTCTGGCCATTGCCGCCGCTGGTCACAAAGCGGGCCTGCAGCCGTTCATCGGCTCCTACCCGATTACCCCGGCAACCGACCTGCTGCACTACGCCTCGGAGTTCAAGGACCTGGGCCTGGTGACCATGCAGATGGAAGACGAGATCGCTGGTATCTGCTGTGCCGTTGGCGCCGCTTGCGCCGGCAACCTGGCCTTCACCACCACCTCCGGCCCCGGTCTGGCACTGAAAACCGAAGCCGCTGGCATGGCTCTGATCCTGGAGATCCCTCTGGTGATCGTCAACGTCCAGCGCGGTGGTCCCTGCACCGGTCTGCCGACCAAGACCGAGCAGTCTGACCTGCTGCAGTCCATGTTCGGCCGCAACGGCGACAGCTATATGCCGATCATCGCCGCCAACAGCCCGGCTGACTGCTTCGATGCCACCTATCAGGCCGCCAAAATCGCCCTGAAGTACCGTACCCCGGTAATCGTTCTGACCGACGGCTACATCGGCCAGGGCAGCTGCCCGTGGAAGGTGCCGACCATGGCGGAACTGGAAGACCTGCGTCCCTATGTCAACCTGTGGAAACCGGAAGATCACCCGGGCGAAACCTACCAGCCCTACAAGCGTGATCCCCAGACCCTGGCACGTGACTGGGCCATCCCCGGCACCAAGGGCGTGCAGCACCGTATCGGCACGCTGGAGAAGGACGCCCTTACCGGCGCCGTCAGCCATGATCCGATGAACCACCAGATCATGACCGAGACCCGCTACGCCAAGGTTGAAAAGGTCGTCCAAGACCTGCCTCCTGTTCAAATCAACGGCAAGGATTCCAACAAGATCCTGGTCATCAGCTGGGGCGGCACCTATGGCGCCGTCAAGGGCGCTGTCGATCGTCTCATCGCCGAAGGCAAACCGGTATCCGGCATCAACCTGCGCTGGGTGTGGCCGTTCCCGCCCAACCTGGGTGACATCATCAAGCGTTTCGACAAGGTCCTGGTACCCGAGCTGAACATGGGCCAGCTGAGCCTGCTGCTGCGTGCCCGCTACCTGGTGGACGTGCAGTCCCTGTCCAAGGTTCAGGGCGACCCGTTCCGCGAGTATGAGGTCATCGACAAAGTCCACGAGATGTTAGGAGAATAATCACCATGGCAGAACTGACTAAAAAAGATTTCGCCTCCGCCGCCGAGGTTAAATGGTGCCCGGGTTGTGGCGACTACGCCATCATGAATGCCGTGCGCGAAGGCATGGTTGCCGCTGGCAAGCCGCGTGACGAAGTGGCCATTGTTTCCGGTATCGGCTGCTCCAGCCGTTTCCCCTACTACATGGAAACCTACGGCTTCCACACCATCCACGGCCGCGCCGCTGCTGTGGCATCGGGTCTGAAGGTTGCCAACCCGAAACTGGACGTCTGGGTCATCTCCGGTGACGGCGACTCCACCGCCATCGGTGGTAACCACTTCATGCACGCCGTGCGTCGTAACGTGAACCTGAACTACGTTATGATCAACAACAAGATCTACGGTCTCACCAAGGGTCAGTACTCGCCCTGCTCCGAAATGGGCCAGATCTCCAAAACCAGCCCCTACGGCGTGATCGACTACCCGATGGCTCCGCTGCGCGTGTGCATGGGCCTGGGCGCCACCTTCGTCGCTCGCGGCCTGGACGCCCTGATGAAGCTGTCGGAGGAAATCTGCATCCGTGGTGCCCAGCACAAGGGCTTCAGCATGATGGAGATCTATGCCAACTGCGTGATCTACAACGACGGCGCACACAAAGCGCTGGTCGACAAGGAAACCGGTGCCAACCACCGTATCGTTCTGCGCCATGGCGAGAAGATGATCTTCGGTGTCGATAATGACCTGTGTCTGGTTCAGAGCGGTTTCGGCATCAAGGCCGCCAAGGTAGCCGATGTGCAGGAAAGCGACATCCTGGTGCACGACGAGAAGAACGCTGAAATGGCGGCGGTTCTCACCGCCATGCGTCCGGATGCTGGTCTGCCCATCGCCCTGGGCATCATCTACGCCGACGATAGCAAGAAAACCTACGACGACATGGTCTATGAGCAGATCGAGGCCGTTAAAGCCAAGCGCGGTCGCACCATGGACAAGCTGCTGCAGGAAGGCCACACCTGGACGGTGTAATCCTCCTTTGCAACACTGAGCGCAAACAAAAAAGCCCGGGATATTCCCGGGCTTTTTTGTTTGCTGCATTTTTGTTTCCTGCAAGTTGTCTGCAAAGCGGTCACAGACCAAGCTCACCCTTTACTCTGCACCGGCACAAACAACAGAAACCCACGCTGCTCACCTGAGGCGCAACAGCGCCCGACCAAGCACTCGCCAGCCCTGAGCTGAACCTTCGTCAGCCCACTGCCAGCTGCAGCAAAAGGCTCCCTGTCAAATCTCTACCACAACAGCACAGGCGACACTCATCATGGACAGGGCAGGGATGGACGGCGCGTCAGTCCATCAGCGTTTCCGCCCGATCAACCTGGCCCCAATCTTCAAAGCCCCAACTTTCCAGGCGCGGCAACCAGGGCGAGCGCGTCATGGTGCGCAGAGGCGCTGGGGCCTGGGACGCAGGAACCAGGGCCGGTGGTGCTGGCGCAACCGTCAGGGGGTTCTCAGCCGGCGCCACCCTGTCGCCGCCCGGCGGCACTGTCACGAGGGGCAGGGATTGCACCTGCTCAGGGGCCAAAGCACCCGCCATGACGGACGCAACAGGCTCAGCACGCGGCGCTGACGGCGGATGCGTTGACGCGATTGACGCAGCCGCAGCGACCTGCTCAACCGGCGTTGGCGGAACGGAAGACTGGCGGGCGTCAGGAGTCATCACAACCGACGGGGTTGACGCAGGCTCCGTCAGGGCCGCTGGGGCCGCCTGGGGCAGACGGGCCAAACCAGCAAACACCGCCTCTAAGGCAGCCAGATGATCAGGCTCGCCACCACGAGGATAAAAGTAATCGGCCAACGCCACCAGTTGCTGATCGGGCAACGTTTCAATGCGCAAATGCAGGCTGGCCGGCTGGTAGATCAGCACACTATCCTCGGTCAGATCCTTGCGCCACTGCCAAAAGAGTTTGGCCTCAACCTGAGCCTGCGATCTTGGACTGGCCTGCCAGGCCAGAGCGGCTAGCTGTTTGGCGATCTGCTCATCAAACCAGGCCGCCGACTGACTGGCTGGTGCCTTGTCAATCGCGACCTGAACACGCTGGACCTGGCTGGGGTTCCAGCCCTGCTGCAAATCCACATGCAAATGGGCACAACCCGCCAGCGCCATGAGGATCAGCAACAGCGGCCAAAGGAACCTGGCGAAGAAATTAGCGGCCTTCATGGGGGGGTCTCCTTGTCAACAGCAGGCCCTAAGGGCCAGAAAAATTGCAGCAGATCCTCACGCTCCTGCTGCTTAAGGCGTACCGCTGGCATCTGGCTCAACGGGCGGATCTTGCGCGGATTCACCAGCCAGTCAGACAGTGCCGCGCGAGTCCAGTTGGCGCCCTCACGCGCGGTGGGGGGGTAAAAGGCACCGGCCAGCCCCGACAGGTCGGGCCCAATGCGGCCGCCGCCGAGACTCCCGGCAGAGGCCGTCAGCATCCGGTGACAGGCGCCACAGTGCTTCTCAAAGGGATGGGCCTCATCAGCGGGATGGGCGAAATGAACCACCTCAGGCGGCTGCTGGCTCGGCGGGACAACCCACTGGGCCGCATCGAGCAGACCGGTAATCAGCAGATCACGCTCGGCCACCGCCAGTTCGAAATCGGGCATGAACAAGGCCGGCTGATCCAGCGCCTGTTCCAGGGCAACACTGGCGCGCTGGGGTACCACCCCATCAAGAATTGTCGCCAGGCGCTCGCCAGTGCCACCAATCTGATGACAGCGGCGACAACCGTAGAACTGCAGCGCCTCGGCCGCAGCCAGTCGCAGCGGTGTCAACCTCAGACCATAGGCGCTGTGAACAGCGCGGATCAGACCACTGTGGGCCAGTTCCTTGCGACGGGTGGCGTCATTGCCCCGATGACACTGGCCACAGGCAGCCTGCTCACTGTGCGGACAGCTGAAATCATGACAATGACGGCACAGCGCCGCCTGACTTTGCGTCGGCTCCCCCAGTAGCAGAATCAGAAAAACCAGCCAAAGACCCAATTTTCCCCCCGCAGGTACAGAGCGACAAACGTCAGCGTCACAATCATACCAAAGGTCAGCAGTGTCAGCGCATTCACCCAGCGCTGATCGGCCGGCAACCACCGGGCCTGACGTGCCGGTCGGGTACGCGGCAGCCAGGGCAGCACAGCAAACAGCAGGCCAAGCAGCAGCAGGCCATAGACCGCCTGTTTGGAATAGCTGACCACCTCCTGAGTCCAGACCAGAAACCAGGCCGCACGTGACGGATTGGGTACCGTCGCCAGATCCGCCGGCTCCAGCAGCGGCGCCGGCAGCAGAGCCGCCAGCGCCACCACCAGCAGACAGACCACCGCCATGGCCTGACGGATCAGGCGGAAGAAACAGGGCGAGCTTCGCACGTAATCGGTATGGGGATCGGGCTTTTTCACAGGTACGGCAGCACTCCCTTCTGTTTGCGGATGCGATAGAAATGCAGGCCGCACAGCAGCAGGGTCAGAAGCGGCAACACCACCACATGCAGCAGATAAAAGCGCAACAGCGACAGCGGCCCGCCGACCTGATCCGGCACCATGAAACGGTAGAACAGCTCCCCCAGGGGCACCGTCCGCACCAGCTCCATGCCGGTCTGGGTCGCCCACAGGGCAAGCTGGTCCATCGGCAACAGATAACCGGTATAGCCAGAGAACAACGCCAGCAACAGCAGGCTGAAGCCGATCAGCCAGTTCCACTGGCGCGGCGGCCGGTAGGCGCCCGTCAAAATCACCCGCAGAGTATGCAGAAACAACAGCAACAGATAGCCGTTGGCGGCAACGCGATGCAGACTGTGAAGAAAATGGCCGCCAAACACCTGCTCCTCAATCAGCAGAATCGAACCGTAGGCAGCGGCACTGTGGGGCTGATAATAGAAGGCCAGCAGCACCCCGCTCAGGCCCAGCAGCAGAAACAGGGTAAAGGCCATGCCACCAAGGCAGAAGGTGTAACGGATGCGCAGATTCGCACGCAGCACCACCCGCGGAAACAGATGTCGGAGAAAATCGCGCATAGGCTCCTCAAAGGGTTCAGCCACGCCCAATTGGCTGATCGTAAACCTGCCACTGATCGCCCTGCCGTTGCAGTCGCAGGCGCGGTAACGCCTGGCTGGCCGGACCGGCCTGTACCGCTCCCGCCGCATCAAAGCGGCTGCCATGGCAGGGACAGACCAGCGCCTCGGGCAGCACCGCCAGGGTACAGCCCAGATGGGTGCAGACCAGGCTCAGGGCGTACACCTGATCCTGGTCACGAATCAGCGCCAGACGCTGCTGGCGAAACACCAGGGCACCGCGCTGTGGCAGATCGGCATCGGCCACCGTGACCAGCAACCGGGCCGGCACTGCCGGCAGGGTAAAAAATCGCCGCAGAAACCAGCCTCCGGCCAGCCCCAGCATCAGGGTTTTGATGAAGCGGCGGCGGCTGGCAGCAGGGTTTGCCATTTTCTGACGTATCCTTCGACAAAGGCCGGTGACGGGCGCGTCAACCGGTCAAAACGGTCCTGGGGGAAAAAGGTTCCGTTGCGCAGGCGCTGGCCCTGCTGGTGCCAGAAATCGGCCAGCCCCAGACCGTCAAGATCGGGCCGGTAGATGCGTCGCTCTGGCGGCTGCAACAAAAAACGGCGGGCATCGCCATGGCAGGCATCGCACAGGGGTGCGCCACGACGGATGCTGTGCGGCGCGTAGGCCTTCCATTCCGCCGCCAGCAGACGGTTTTCCTGCCCCACCGGCTGGTTGTCGCGCATTTCACTGTAATAGGCCAGAAACTGCGGCCGGATCGGACTGACCAGCCCCTGGTTGTTCAGGCCCAACAGCGGCCCGTCCTGTCGGCGCAGATAGCTGCTTTTCACATAATCGGTACCCGCCGGCCGCACACGGAAATACTGCCGGTTGCTGCTCCCGCCCAGTTTCAGATAGAAGGTGCCATATTCCTGCGCTGACCAGGCAGCATGACAGCTGCTGCAGCTCAGCCGCTCAAGATGCGCGGCAATACCATGCTCAATCACCGCCGCAGCGGGCGTATGACAATCGCGACACGTCCGGCTCACCCGCAAGCCCTGCTGCAAGCCCGCCATGGCGTGACAGTCGCCACAGACCAGCCCGGCTTCGGCATGGACATCGGGCCTCATCTTCAGGTAGTGCTGCCCCTGGGCCTGCGGACCGCGCTGATAGCGTTCATGATCCTCACGCGGCGCCCGCCCCAGGTAGTCCCAGCCGACGAAATAACCGTTATGGCAGCGCAGGCAGCTGTCATTATCCGGCCGCCGCAGGGCATGGCCATCGTCACCGTGGCAATCGTGACAGCTACTGACATGGCAGCCCAGACAGTTGGTCTGAAAGAAGGCCGCATCGGCCTGGCCCCAGCTGCGCCGGCAGAAAGCCTGTTCCTCGGCCCGCGTCGCCATGGCGTGCTGAAAGATTTGCGCCGAATCGGCATGGCAGCCCTGACAGCCCGGCGCCAGCGGGCCATCGGCGGGTCGCCGCAGGTTGCCGGCGGCGCCATGACAGCTCAGGCAGTCGAGGCCGGCGTGCACGCCTTCCAGCCGGGTTTCATGGCACTGGCGACAGCTATCGCCAGCCGCGACCGCCGGCTCAGCGCGGCTCGCAGCCGCCATCAGACCGCTGCCCAGCAGAGCGCAGCAGACGGCCATAATCCAGTTTTTGCTGATAAATGACATCCTTGCCACTTTCATGACAGACCAGACACTGATTGACGGCGAAAACCCGCTGGATCTCCTCCCCCTGCAGCGGTCGGCTGTGTTCGCGGACAATGGCCGAAAACGCCTGAATCCCGTTCTGAGTCATCTGCTGGAAACCATCCAGGGGTTTGTCGTCGGCCTTTTCGCACAGCAGGCTGGCCTCGACTCGGCCAGCGACTACCTGATGCTGGCCGAAACCGACAAAAACCGGATTGGCGTGACACTCACGGCACCCCACCGTGCGGCCGGTCGTGTTATGGGAATAAAAGGGCGCAAAACGCAGCTGCTGACGATCGCGAAACCGGGCGACATATTCCTCGGTCTCCGGCTGACCCCGCCGGCCCTTGACGGTCACAAAGGTCTGGCAGCCGGGCGTGACCGGTGCAATCTGGCCCCGCTGGTCAAGTGCCAAGGCAAAGGGATAAAGCGAGCGATAATCCTCGGTTTCACTGAAACGGCCCCGGGTCATGCGCTGGCGAATGAAGTCCTGGCCGGGCTGGGAACGATCATATTCCGTGTGGCAGCCGAAACACTGCGGCACCGCCGCCGAATGGCAGCTGTAACAGCTCAGCCGCTCATGTCCGGCTATGCGATGTTCCGGCGTACCGGTGATCACCTTGCTGACATGGCGTTGACCATCCCGCTTGCCCAGCACGATTACCTGTCCCTGTTCAAAAAAAACGTTCGAGTAGGGCCGCTGCTTGGCGGTCAGCACCGCTGGCGCCTCCAGTGGTGGCGCGCTGTGATAAGAGCGGGCCTCACGGCGAGCCTCCGTCTGTTCCCGCTGGGACGGCGCCAGCCGCGGGCGCTCGGTTGCGCTGCCGTGACAGTCCGTGCAGGCGATCTCGGTCTGCAGATACATGTTTTCATAGGCATAGCCATCGCCCATCAGGTCGCGCGAGGTATGACAATCGATGCAGTCCATGCCTCGCTGATGGTGAATATCCGCTTCGATCCGGGTGACATTGCGCACCCCGCTGATCAACTCCGGCCCCGGGAAAGCCTGGCTCACCGGCATCAGGCCGTTATTGCCATCATTGAGTCCCTGATAGGTCAGAGCAATCCGGCCGCTGCGGTTATGACAACGCAGACAAACCTCGTTGGTCGGCAACGGCTCCATGCGATGGCTGGCCGAATGGGGCCAGCGGCCGCGCATGGCCACATCCGTGCCCTGGTAGGTCGCGTTGTCATTAAAAGGAAAATGACAGGCGGCACAGCCCGACGCATGGGAGCCGGTCCAGACCTCATGCGATTCCATGCCGACATGGCACAGCGAACAGAACTTACGGTACAACTCACCGGCCAGATTGTTCAGCTGGGCCACATCCTTCAGTTCCAACGGTTCGCCGGCAGCATCGAACAGCTGCTGGGCCTGGGTGCCATACAGGTGGCCGTCCTGACCCTCCCAGGTCAGCTGGATGTTCTTGATGAAACCGGTGTTGGTGAACATGAGATTGCCACGCATCCGCTCCAACTGATAGGGATGGCAGCGCCCACAGGTTTTTTCCCAGAACGGCGGCGCCGACGGATTCCGCGGGCCATACATGCCGCCATGGGCCTTTTTTTTGTCCGGCTCCCGGGCATCGCCACCATGGCAGGCGATACAGTCGGTGTGGCTCGCGCTGGCCGGCTCCAGACCGACATGGCAGGCGACACAGTGCGACGCCGGCGGCTGGTGGCAGCCGGCCAACACCCCCACCAGAGTCAGAGCCCAAAACAGTGCCCCGATGCTGTTCGACCAGAATCTCACCGAACCTCCCGTCCCATCCATACCGCTTTGCAGGTCATGCGGCTTGCCGCGTCAGTGCCGGTGTCCGGCAGCCAGCGGACGAATCGGCATTCTATCACAGCCAGGCCTGCGCGACCACCATCGGCAAATGTGCTGCGACCGCTGCCAGACAAAAAAAGCCCTCCGGCCACAAAAGCCGGAGGGCGGGAACAACGCCAGACCGGAAACGGTCGGCGATTGTGGTGGCGATCTAGAAAATCACCTGCAGCTGCGCCGTGAGGGTATCGAAGTCCTGGCACTCGCGGCTCTCGGTGTCGAACTCAACCGTGGCGTATTCCACCGTCAACTTCAGATCCTGACCACGGAAATAGTAGTTGAAACCACCACCAAGCCAGTCGACTTCCTGATCGTACACGCCATCCCACTCGGCAAACGACCAGTTTTCAGCCCGAACAAAGAACTGCAGCGGGAAATTCGGCAACATGTAGCCGGCCTTCATGTAACCACCATTTTTTTCGCCATTGACACCCAGGGTGCTGGAGGTCGGAGTGGCACCCTTGTAGGCCTCGTCGAGATCGTAATCGACATAGGCGGTGGAGAAGGTGAAGGTACCAATGCCGTCGAAGGGATACTCGACGAAGAAGTCCACCGTCCAGGCCTTGTAGTCAACTGCGCCTGCTTCAAGAGCTTCGTTGGCGTAGGCCACATCGGCCTCATACTGATAAGCCGCACCCAGGGTGATGACCTTTTTGTTGCCCATATAGGTACCCCGGTAACCGTAACCGGTTTCCTTGTCGAGGAAGGTCAGGTGGGCACGGCCGGTATAGCGGAAGTTCGAATCCGGTGCTGACGAGGAATCGTTGCGACCGTTCATCACGTCGATGCGGTACTGGAACACATCGTCAAACAGATTGCCCCACAGGGCCACACCCTTGTCGCGGGTTCCCACAAACGGTGCGCGGATAAACAGCGAGCGGTCGAGGTTAAGCGGGATTTCGCAGGCCTCAAGGTTCTCACGCGTGAAATTATACTTGAACTTACCCAGGCGCAACTCAGCCGCATCGCTGAACTTGTAGCGGAACTGGGCGTCCAGCACGCGGAACTCAGACTCGTCGCCATCATCAACATTGAAATTGTCAATGTTGACATCCTCGGTGTATTCGGTCTGAAAGTAGAAACCGAGCTTGTCGTAGGCACCGATCAGGGCCAGACGGTTACGGCGAAAATTGAATTCCATGGTGTCGTCATCATCGGGACCAGCACCCATGTCGCGGTGGGTCAGCTGGAACTGGCCGAAATACTCCAGTTTCAGCAGGCCCTGATCCTCCGGGCCAAAGGTCCAGACCGGGCCGGCAACGGCCGAGGACGCCATCAGTACCAGCCCCGCGCAGGCGGTCAGCAGTTTTCCAAGTTTCACGATAGGACTCCTTTTTAAAAGGGTAACAGCAGAACAACGCGCTTTACAGAGCAACTGCCGCCTTAGCAGCCGCCACCGCCTGCGCCACCGCCAGAAGACGCACCATCACTTCCGCCTGCGGCGGGTGTTGCCCAGTAGGCGTAGTCCTCGTCCTCGATGCTGTTGGCATCGGCGTCATAGGGGCTCAGCATGCCGTCAAGAATGCGGAAGGTCGGCTTCTCGATGGTTCTGGGGAAATTCACGTTGTAGTAAGGACCGGCAAAGAACGGGCCATTACTCTCCAGCCGATGGTCGGTGATCAGCACGTCAGTTGCCCACTCGGACAGCAAGGTCGGCAGAGCATAGCTGGCATCGGGCACATAGGCGGCACCGGTCTGGTTGGTCAGGCTGCCAAACTGGCTCCAGGAACCGTCGTAGACCATGACATCCCAACCCAGGGCAACATCGATGGGCATGAAACCATAGGACGCAGCGTTACCGGCGCGGCAATAGGTAATGATCGGCTTGGAGCCGTCGATACCATAGCTTTCAAGCAGAGCACGGATCTCATCGGCGCTCTTCAGGGCATTATTGGGGCTGCCACCCACATAGAAGTCGGCATAACCAACATGGGCAACGCCTTCAATGCTTCCCTGGAAGATGACATAATCACCAGCCACATCGGCAAAAATACCTGAGGTTCCGCCAGCTTTTTCCGTATTGTTCAGCAGCGTGTTAAGGGGTTGAACACTTCCCTCTTCAACGCCAACAATCAGTTCACTCAGTGCCGCGCGCACATCATCACGCAGTGCCGGAAGATCACGCACACTAAATGTCGAAGCGGCCACATTCGGCTCGACCGTGGTCAGCTCATAGCCAGCAGCAGTCCAGGCCGCCTGGTTGCCATTGAGAACCTTCAGCTTCTCTTTCGGGAAACCCCAGTAGCGGAAGGTAAAGTACAAACGTGCCGGGTTGCCACTGCCAGCAAAGACCACTGTCGTGCGCTCGTCAATACCGCAACGCTGCAGTTCAGCGTCCATGGTCGGACCATCCAAAACCATGTTGCCACTGAGCACGGGGCCTTCGTAACGATCGATGCCAAGAGTGGACCACAGTTGGGCACCAGGAATATGCCCGGCCGCATAGGTCCCGCCAGCACACAGAATCACAACCTTTTCGTAACCGGTTTCATTGTTTACCAGGCCTTTATCCACCCAAGATTTCAGCGTTGCGGCATCAATCAGCACATTTTCGGTCTGGCCGACAACCGGCGGATTGTTTGTGCTGGTATCCGGTTCATCGTAGCTGTCGGAACCGCCACCGCCACCGCAACCCGCCAGGGGCAGTGTACCGACAAACAGAAACAGAAGCAGGGCCATCAGGCGCATGCGCGAACGTTGAAACACCTCTTTCATGTGACCTCCAGTAATCCAGTTGGCAGAAATAAAACTGTTCTCAACGGTTTGATCCACAGCATGGTCTTGCAGCCAGAAACCTCCTTTCCATGCAAAAAAACGAATGATCATTCACCTATGGCGGCAAACGTAGCACAGCAACCGGAGGTTGAAAAGACTATTCGATCACAAAAAGTGCAAACCAATCCGTTAAAATAATAAAATTAATTGCCAAGCGAATGGTTAGCGATGGCCGCCCAGGCGTTAGCCATCAGTTCGTCGGCAATCTCCTGCAGGGGGGTGTTCACCACACACAGCAGACGCAGCTGAATGGCCCGCAGAATCACACCGGTATAAGAGATGGCCGCGACATAGACATCCTGCCGGCGGATATCGCCCTGATCCATGCCCTGCGCCAGAATGCCGCGCACCAGCCGGAAGGGTTCGGTAAAACAGATGGGCGTGGTGTCGGTCATGAATTCGGCATGCTTCATGTAGAGCATGTATTCCATCATGACCGGATCAGACTCAGCCACGTCGAAGCACAGGCGGGCAAAGGCTTCGAGCTTTTCGCGTGTGGTCTGCGCATCCCGCAGCCGGGCATCGAGCATCTGCTGAAAATCCTGCAGTGTTTCGGCATGGATACGCCGCGCCAGGTCCTCCTTGTTGGCAAAATAGCTGTAGATGGCGCCGGTACTGACTCCCGAAGCCTTGACAATCAGCGGTATCGATACGTTGTAGTAGCCCTTTTCGACAAACAGCTGCCGCGCCACCCTGAGCACCCGCGCCATCTTGGCTTCGGGCGCAATCTCGCGCTTCTTACCCGGTGCCATATTTCCCCTCCTCTTGCCTGAATCAATCCCTGAGGCCGGTCGGAAATCCACCGGCGAAAAGCGGCGCCATCTTAGACCAACAGCACAGCAGAAGGAAACCCCGTTCTGATTGGAATCGGCTTCATTCCGCTGCAGCCTGGCCCCTGTTCCGCGCGGCCAGCAGCGCGGCGGGCCGAACGCACTGACACAGGGCCTCGTAGCCACCGTCAAGCACCCGCAGGTTATCGTATCCCCGTGCCGACAAATAGACATAAGCCATGGCCGCCCGCACACCATGGGGACAAAAGATTCCCACCAGAGGCTCCCTGGGCACCTCGGCCCAATTTTCGGGAAGCTGATTCAGCGCCAGGCACTGCCAGGGCAGCGGGAACGCCTCCCCCGGCAGCAGCGCCGTCATCTCTTCAGGGGTGCGCACATCCAGCACCCGCGCGCCGGGCTGCTGCAACAGCTCAGCAAAAGTCACCTTGTGGCGCAGCGTTCCGATAAACGCCAGATCCATCCGCTGCAACACAGCGTCGAGCATCTCCGCCTCCTTGTATGTGCACCAGTACGCAAACTCAAACCCGCCACAGCCGCCAGCAACTGTGAATCCGCGGGTTACGACGGAAATCCTCCGGCAAGGTGGCCGCACCCAGATCCTCCCAGGCCAGTCCGGCGTCGGTCAGCGCTGCAGTATCAAGACGGAAGCGGCGCAAATTGGTGGAAAAAATCAGCTCGCCAGCGACGGCCAGGCGGGCGGCGGCGGCGGTCAGCAGTTCCACATGGTCGCGTTGCACATCGAAAACCCCTTCCATCCGTTTGGAATTGGAAAAGGTTGGTGGATCGACAAAAATCAGGCCGTAGCAGCCCTGCTCTTCGGCCAGCCAGGCCAGGCAGTCCGCCTGAATGAAACGGTGCGTCGGGCCATCAAAGCCATTACGCTGCAGATTGCGTCGCGCCCAGCGCAGATAGGTCGCTGACAGATCGACGCTGGTGGTACTGCGGGCACCGCCGGCAGCGGCATAGACCGTGGCACTACCGGTATAGGCAAACAGGTTGAGCATGTCGCGGCCTGCGGCCTTGTCACGAATCAGCTCGCGGGTCTGGCGGTGATCGAGAAACAGGCCGGTGTCGAGATAATCCTGCAGATTTACCTCAAATTTCAGCCCGCCCTCCTCGACGATAAAAAAACGGCCGCTGTCATCCTGCCGCTGATACTGCGCCTGGCCACGCTGGCGCTGACGCACCTTGACATGAACGGCATCGGCCGATACGCCAAGCACCTCGGGCAACAGGGTAACCACCTCGCGCAGGCGCCGCCGGGCCAGCCGGGGATCACACTCCGGTGGTGCCTGATATTCCTGCACCTGCACCTGCTCGCCATAAAGGTCAATGGCGACGGCATAATCCGGCAGATCGGCATCATACAGGCGATAGCAGCTGATCTGGCGCCGGCGGGCCCAGCGACCAAGGTGGCGCAGATTTTTACGCAAACGATTAGCGAACATCTGCCCGCCGTCCGACAGCTGTTCAACTGGCGCCAGCCCGTGGGAAGCCTCGACCGGTTCCCGGAAATAATACTGCGGTTCGATAACGAAATGCAGCAACTGGCACGGCAGGGCGCCATTGAAGAAATGGTGCTTACGCAAGGCCCGCAGGCCGAGCTGTGGCCCCAATTCGGGCGCGCCGGTCAACACGGCCAGTTTCCAACCCTGAGCCGCCTGCCGCAGCTGAACACCCAGCTGACGATACAAGCCCGCCACCTGTTCGACCGTGCCCAGCCGCTGACCATAGGGCGGATTGGTCAGCACCAGTCCGGCAGGCTGTGGCAGGCTGCGGCATCCGAGCTGATCCAGGGGCAGACTTTCGAAACAGACCTGCTCGCTCAGGCCGGCCCGTTCGGCATTGACCCGCGCCAGAGCCACGGCGTTGGCGTTCTGGTCAAAACCCAGCAGCGCTGGCACCTGCGCCATGCCCAGCTGCCAGCGCCGCCGGGCTTCGGTACGCAGCTGCTGCCACAGGACCGGATCGTGCCGGCACCAGTGTTCGAAGGCGAAACCCGAGCGCAGCAGGCCAGGCGCACCATCGCCAGCCATCAGAGCCGCCTCCAGCACCAGCGTGCCACTACCACACAGCGGATCGACAAAGGCGCCCCCGCGCGCGGCAATGGCGGGCCAGCCGGCCCGCGCCAGCAACGCCGCCGCCAGATGCTCCTTGAGCGGCGCCATGCCACCTTCACAGCGATAGCCCCGCCGGTGCAGGCTCTCGCCCGACAGATCCAGACTCAGCGTCAGCTGATCGCGATATAAATGCACATTGACCCGCCAGCAGGGCGTGCGGCTGTCAACATCGGGTCGCTGTCCGGTTGCCGCGCGAAAGCTGTCAACCACGGCATCCTTGACCTTCAGGGCGACGAACTGCGAATGGCGCAGCTGCGACTGCTGGACATGGCTGTCAACGGCAAAGGTGGCACTGACCGGAAAGTGGGCCGACCAGTCAACCTGGCGCGCCAGAGCGTAGAGCTGATCGGCATCACCAGCCGCCCCCTGGCACAGGGGCAGCAGCAACCGGCCACCAAAACGCGACCACAGACCGATACGATAGACCAGCGCCAGATCGCCCCGGCAATGCACGCCACCCCGTGCCAGCCGCACCGCCTCGGCAGCCAGAGCGGTGAGCTCCTCGGCCAGCAGCGGCTCCAGGCCGCGCGGCGCACTGACAAACAGCTCCAGGCCGGCCCCCGGCCCCTGCTTCACCACATCCATGCTGCCTAAGCGATCTCCACCAGTTCGAGGGCGAAATTGAGTGCCCGGCCGGCCAGAGGATGGTTGCCGTCGAGGGTGACCGTCCCCTCGCCCAGCTCCGCCACCGTCACCACCAGCGGAATGCCTTCGGCCGTCTGCGCCTGCAGCTGAATCCCGACTTCCAGCTCCAGCTCCGCCGGCAGCATGGCACGCTCGACCGTGACGCATTGCTCCTCGTCATAATCGCCATAGGCCTCGCTGGCCTCAATCCGCACCTGCTTGCGTTCACCAACCTGCATGCCCTGAATCGCCTGATCGAAACCGGGGATCACCGCGCCTTCGCCAAGGGCGAATTCCAGCGGCTCGCGCCCCTGCGAGGAATCAAACTGACTGCCATCGTCAAAGGTACCGGTATAGTGAACCTTGACGCGATCTCCGGGTTGCGCTGTAACCATGAAAACTACTCCTGTGAATGCTGATGCGTTTGCAGAAACAGCTGCAGCCGTTCATAGCAGCTGTACGGGATATCGCCGATGGCGCGAATGCGACCAAATTCGGCCCCGCCATCCTCGATACCATGAAAATCGGAACCGCCGGTCACCAGCAGATCGCGCCGCCGCGCCTGGGCCAGATACCATTCGAGTTCATCGCAATTGACGCCGTTGTTGTAGGCTTCGATGCCCTGCAGGCCGCAGGCACAGAGCTCATCAAGTAACTGCTGCATGGCCTGGGGATCGCGGGTAATGTAGGGGGGATGGGCCAGAACAGCCACACCACCAGCGGCGCGGATCAGACCAATGGCCTCATCGACGGGGAAAAACCGCTTCGGCTCGTTGCAACTGACCAGATACTGCTGAAAGGCCTCCTCCATGTTGCTGACCAGTCCCTGAGCCATCAGTTCCATGGCAATATGGGGCCGGCCGATACTGCCGGCGGCCCGGGCGCTGACGGCGGCGAAATCCAGCGGCGGCAGGGCGCGCTGGCGCAGCACCGCGTTCACCTTCTCGACGATACGGGCATTGCGCTGGGCGCGGAACTGCTGAAAATCGCGCAGGGCCTGCCCCAGCACCGCATCCGCCGGGTCAAAACCGTAACCCAACAGATGAATATCCTGATAATTGCGCCAGACACAGGACAGCTCGACTCCGCTGACCAGATAGATACCCAGATCACGGCTAGCGGCCTGGGCGGCAACCACGCCATCGATATTGTCGTGATCGCATAGCGCCAGCGCCCGCACTCCCGCCGCGGCGGCACGCGCCACCAGAAGCGATGGCGGATGAACACCATCGGAGCAGCTGCTGTGAACGTGCAGATCGACGCGCGGATGCATGAAGGTCCCTTTTGAGCCGGAGAAAAAAGGCAAAGCGCGATGGCCTGAAAGCGGCGGGAAGCGCCAGAAATGGCCGTCATGGTAACACAGCGAGAGCGCAGTCACCACCTCAACTTCCTGCCTCACCGACAGCAACAAGCGAAGACTTGCCATCGGCGTCGATCGTGCCATAATTAGCCAGACGGCTGCCCCGCCACCCCGTCTTGTTGTATCCGCCTATTTCGTCGTTCAGACCCTGGGGAAATCCCGCCTATGTCTTCGGTTGTCAAACTGCTCCGCCACCTGTTGCTACAGCTGGCCTTTTTCATACTCGGCGCCAGCCTGCTCAGTTTTCTGTCCTTTCTGCAGAAACTGCTGATCGGCTATCCGCAGAGACTCATTGGCTACCTGATCCCGGTGCTGGCCGGTGGCGTCACCTCCGTCATCATTGCCTACCTCTACGGCCGGCTCCGCCGGGCCGAACAGGCCAACCTGCAGCGGGCCGGACTTGACCTGCGCCTGCGCCTGCCCCACCTGCTGGTGCTGATCAACGCCGCGCTGTCCGGCAGCCTGCTGCTGTGCCTGTTCTCGCTGGCCCAGAAGGTGCTGGCCGGCTATCCCCTGCATCCGAAAGGCTTTGTCGTACCGACCCTGTTCGGCGGCGCCAGCGGCCTGCTCATCGGCATCTACCTGCTGCGCAATCATCAGCT
This sequence comes from Desulfuromonas thiophila, assembly GCF_900101955.1. Classification (NCBI taxonomy): domain Bacteria; kingdom Pseudomonadati; phylum Thermodesulfobacteriota; class Desulfuromonadia; order Desulfuromonadales; family Desulfuromonadaceae; genus Desulfuromonas; species Desulfuromonas thiophila. The sequence goes on from NZ_FNAQ01000012.1 coordinate 49,262, forward strand.
GCTGGCAAGCCAGAGCGAAACCCTGGAACGGCTGCGGCAGGAAAAAAACAAGGTGTCGGACATTCTCGTTTCCATCAGTGACGGTTTGCTGGTGGCCGATGCCACCGGCCGCATCGAACGGGTCAACGCCGCCGCCCTGCAGCTGCTCGAGCTGGAAGAGGCCAACGCCTGCGGCCAGCCCCTCGAAGCCCTGTTCGCCCGGGCTGTCGCCAGCAGCCTGGATGACTTTTTCTCTCCCGAACGGCGCGGCCGCAGCCGCACCTTCAGCCTGCTGACCCGCGACGGCAAACCCCGCACGGTGAAGGCCCAGCTGGTGAATATCCGCAACGACCGCGGCGACTGCGGTGGGCTGCTGCTGATTCTGCATGACACCACGGAGGAGCACCGCATCGACCGGATGAAATCCGAGTTCATCTCCAGCGCCGCCCACAATCTAAAAACCCCGATAACCGCCATCGCCGGCTACTCCGAACTGCTGCTGGCCGATGGCGAACTGCCCGTGAGCCAGCGACAGGAATTTCTCGGTTACATCCACGAAAAAGCCTGGCAACTCGACCGGCTGATCAACAACCTGCTGGATATCAGCCGGGTCGAATCCGGTCGCGAGATCCGCCTGGAAAAACAGCTGCTGCCGGTAGCCAGCCTGCTTGAACGCGTTCAGCGGCTCTGCCATCAGACCCCCAGCACCTGCCAGTTCCGGATCGACTGTCGCGACGAGCAGACCCTTGTGTTCGTCGATCCGGACAAGATTGAGCAGGTCCTGCAAAACCTGATCAGTAACGCCATCAAGTTCTCACCCGGTGCCGAGTATGTCTTTGTCCACGGCCATCGTGCCGACCACTGTTATGAAATCAGTGTGCGCGACGAAGGTATCGGCATGACCGACGAGGAAACCACCCGCATCTTCGACCGGTTTTACCGCACGGACGCGGCCTCGGCCACCGCACCGGGTCTGGGACTGGGCATGAGTCTGGTGAAGGCGCTGGTGGAGGCGCACGGCGGCGAGATCCGGGTTCAGAGTGTGCTGCATCAGGGCACCACGGTCACCTTCAGCCTGCCCGCGCGCGACGACAAGACCCCATGAGTCAGACCGCGCCCTGTCTCCTGTCCGACCAACCCTGCCTGCAGGTCCGCGGACTGAGTACCTTTTTCTTCACCCGTGGTGGCATCGTCAAGGCCGTGCGCGAGCTTGACCTTGACCTCTGGCCTGGCCGCACCCTGGCCTTGGTGGGCGAATCCGGTTGCGGCAAATCCATCACCGCCCTGTCGCTGCTGCGGCTGGTGCCCGCCCCCGGCCGCATTGTCAGCGGCAGCATCCGACTCGACGGCGAGGAGCTGCTGCAGCTGCCCGCCCAGGAGATGCGGCGGCGCCGTGGCAACCGCATCGCCATGATTTTTCAAGACCCCATGACGGCCCTCAATCCGGTGCTGACCATCGGCCGTCAACTGACGGAAGGGTTGGAGCTGCATCGCGGCCTGAGCGGCCGAGCGGCCCTGCTGCGAGCGGCGGAGCTGCTCGACCAGGTCGGGCTGGCCAACCCGGTCCAGCGCCTGCGCGACTACCCCCATCAACTTTCCGGGGGCATGCGTCAGCGCGTGGTCATAGCCATGGCGCTGGCCGGCAAACCGCAGATCCTTATCGCTGACGAACCCACCACGGCTCTGGATGTCACCATCCAGGCCCAGATCATGACCCTACTGGGCGACCTGCAGCGACAACAAAACATGGCCCTGCTGCTGATCAGTCATGATCTGGGGCTGGTGGCCCAGAATGCCGACGAGGTCGCCGTGATGTACGACGGTCTGGTGGTGGAACAGGCGCCGGTCACCCAGCTGTTCGACAACCCCCTGCACCCCTACAGCCGCCATCTGCTGAATTGCATTCCTCGCCGTGCCGGTCAGCCAACCGAGACAGCCAGCCCGACCGGCCCGTTCTGGCACCACTGTCCCGCACGCTTCCGGCCGCGGCCGACAGGTCCGCCGCCACTGCAACAGACCAGCGCCGGTCATTGGCTGCGTTGCTGGCCGGAGACCCCCTGATGGATACCCTGCTGCAACTGGAAGGCCTGACCAAGGGCTTTCATGTCAGCGGCGGCCCCGGCCGGCCGCGCCAGTGGCTGCGTGCCGTCGAGCAGGTCAATCTGCAGCTGCGGCGCGGCGAAACCCTCGCGCTGGTGGGAGAATCGGGCTGCGGCAAGTCCACCTTGGCCAAACTCATTCTGGGCCTGCTGACACCGGACAGCGGCACGCTGCGTTTCAAGGGCCTCGAACCGACCCGCCTGCCCGGTGCGGCCCGGCGTCAGCTGCAACGCCAGATGCAGATGGTCTTTCAGGATCCCTTTTCCTCCCTTAATCCGCGCATGCAGGTCGGCACTATTTTGGCCGAACCCTTTCATATCCACCGCATCTGCTCCCGCGCCGAAGCCCACCAACGCGCGCTGCAGCTCTTGGAAGAGGTCGGTCTCACGCCGGATCATGCCCGGCGCTTCGCCCACGAATTTTCCGGGGGACAGCGGCAGCGCGTCGGCATTGCCCGCGCCCTGGCCCTGCGACCGGAACTGGTGGTGGCTGATGAACCGGTTTCGGCCCTTGACCTCTCCATCCAGGCGCAGATCCTGCAGCTGCTGCGCGATCTGCAGCAGCGCCATCAACTGACCTACCTGTTTATCAGTCACGATCTGGCTGTGGTTGCCAGCCTGGCCAGCCGGGTAGCACTGATGTACCTGGGCCGCGTGGTGGAAATCGCTCCGGTGGACGCCTTCTTTGGCCGCCCCCTGCATCCCTATGGCGAAATGCTGCTGCAGGCCCTGCCCCTGCCCGACCCGCACCACCGTCAACGGCCACGAGCGCGCGGCGAGATTCCTTCCGCCACGGCACCGCCGCCCGGCTGTCCGTTCCATCCACGCTGTGCCCACGCCCAGCCTTTGTGCCAACAGCAGCGCCCGCCACTGCAGGACGCTGGCAACCACCGACAGGTGGCCTGCTGGCGCGCCGCCGAATTGCAGCTTGAAGGCCTCGAACGACTGCTGCGACAGAGCCCTTGACCAACCTGTGCCAGCTGTGGCACAGTGCCTGTCCGACGCACCCCCGCGTCCGCCGAGAAGAAGGAATCCGTGTCATGGGCCCCATCCTGACCGTCAAGGAACGCTGTCGCAAATGTTACGCCTGCGTACGCAACTGCCCGGTCAAGGCCATCAAGGTCAAGGCCCATTACGCCGAGGTCATCCATTCCCGTTGTATCGGCTGCGGCAAATGCATTGCCGTCTGCACCCAGAAAGCCAAGGTTATTGCTGACAGCCGCGAGCAGACCTGGCGTCTGCTGGGCGGCAGCGACCGCAAGATCGCCGTTCTGGGCTGTTCCTACCCCGCCTTCTTTCAGGACGTGGCTCCCAACCAGCTGGTCAGCGGCCTGCGCCGGCTCGGTTTTGACGAGGTCCATCAGGGCGCCGCCGGCGTCGAATTGCTCAGCGCCAGCTATCATCAACAAATGCAACAGCCCGGCGACACCCCCCTGATCACCAGCCACTGTCCAACCATTGTCGACCTGATCGAACGCCACTATCCACAGATGCTCAAGAACCTGCTGCCGGTGGTCTCACCGATGATCGCCATCGGCCGCTTTATCAAGGCCTGCAACAGCGCACCGGTCCAGCTGGTCTACATCAGCTCCTGCATCGCCGGCAAATTTGAGATCTTCGCTGAACCCGTGGCTGACGCCATCGACGTGGTGCTGACCTACAAGGAACTGGGCCAGATGTTTCAGCAACAGCGCCTTGATCTGACCCGGCTGGGACACACCCCGTTCGACGGCCTGCAGCCGCGGCGCGGCTGCCTGTTTCCGATCAGCGGTGGCCCCTTTCAGGTTCTCGATATTCATGATGATTTCTTCCAGCCGCGCTATTTCTGTGCTGAAGGCGAGGAAAACTCACTCGAAATCATCCGTGATCTGGCCGCCGGTCGCATCGACGCGCGCCTGGTGGACATCCGCTTCTGTAATGGCGGCTGCATCGGCGGCCCCGGCCGCAACAACCGCCTGACCACCTTTGCCAAACAGACCCTGATTCACCGCCACTTTCAGCGCGACGACATCCGCTACAGCACCAGTGAGCGTTACGGCAAACCGCCACAGATCGATTTTGGCCGCAGTTTCCGCAACAAATACAAGCGCCTCGACCTGCCCAGCAGTGACAGCATCCGCAAGATTCTGCTGCAGACCAACAAGCACAGCGAACAGGACGAGCTCGACTGCGGCGGCTGTGGCTACCGCACCTGCCGGGAACATGCCATCGCCGTCTATCAGGGTCTGGCGGACATCGAAATGTGCCTGCCCTACTCCCTCAAGCGGCTGGAGGAAGACCGCCTGACCCTGACTCAGAAATACGAACTGGCGCAGCACGCCCTGTCACAGGAGTTCGGCGATCTGACCCTGGTCGGCAAGGACAGCCACACCCAGGAGGTGCTTAATCTGATCCACCAGGTCGGCCCGACCCCGACCACGGTTCTGATCCGCGGCGAAAGCGGTACCGGCAAGGAACTGACCGCCCGCGCCATTCACCGCGTCAGCCCACGCACCGACAAACCACTGGTCACCCTCAACTGCACCACCCTCAGCGACAGCCTGCTCGAAAGCGAGCTGTTCGGCCACCAGAAGGGAGCCTTCACCGGTGCCGTCAGCGACAAAAAGGGTCTGTTCGAGGCCGCCCACGGCGGCACCATCTTTCTCGACGAGATCGGTGATATCTCGCCCAAGGTACAGGCCGAACTGTTGCGGGTGCTCGACAGCGGCGAGATCCGCCCGGTCGGCGGCAATCACAGCAAGAAGGTGGATGTCCGACTGATCGCCGCCACCAATAAAAACCTGGAGGACGGTGTGCGCGAAGGCTGGTTCCGCGAGGATCTGTTCTACCGTCTCAACGTCTTCTCCATTACCATGCCGCCGTTGCGCAACCGCCTTGACTCACTGGAAGAGCTGCTGGAACACTTCCTGCGCCACACCAGCAAGCGCGTCAACAAGACCATCACGGCGATTGATCGGCGCGCCATAGAAGCCATGCGCCTGTATCACTGGCCCGGCAATATTCGCGAACTGCAGAACATCATTGAACGGGCGGCGGTTCTGACCCAGGATCGCAGCATTCACCTGGAAAATCTGCCGGTAGTCTTCACCGAACTGATCGGCCGACGCGGTCAGCAGTCGGGCGCGACCGATCAGTCCCTGCGCCAGAGCCTGGAGCAACAGATCAGCCTGATCGAAAAAGGCCTGTTGAAAAACTATCTGGAACAGGCCGCGGGCAATGTTTCCGCCGCCGCGCGCCTGGCCCAGATGCCCCGTCGCAGCTTTTATCGCCTGCTGGAACGACATCAGCTGCACAGCGCCGAACAGCGCGGCGATCAGCTGTGACAAATTCGGCACAGCTGCAAGAATACTTGTGCCACAAAAGGCACAAATCCTCGGCCCACACCCCAATCCGCCCACTGGCCGGCGACCTCACAAACCGCTCAGGCGTACTGACAATCAAAACGATATCGGTGAGTTGCAAACAAAATACCCGGCTTCCGACAATCTTGGCACCAAGACTGCTAGGCTTCTCCGGCATGTCTATGCCAAGGGAGCGCGTCTTTCTCATCCCCCGATTGACCGAAAACTCCTCCCTTACCTGTTCCGCCGCTCAGGATTCTCTCCTCCCGGGCGGCGTTTTTTATTGTGCCACCCAGCCCGCCTGTCCGCCCGACAACCGCTTTGCGGTTGAGCCAACCACCTTGGCCATGGTAGTCTATTGGGATTTTTCTGACCAACAGCCTTGACATCAAAGCGACTCCGGCGGCACAAGCCCGCCACCATCGCTGACCAGAACGCAACAAAAACGCGACAACGAACAGGAGAACCCCGATGGCAGGACACAGCAAATGGGCCAACATCAAACACCGCAAGGGCGCCCAGGACGCCAAGCGCGGTAAAATCTTCACCAAACTGATCAAGGAAATTACCGTAGCGGCCAAAATCGGTGGCGGTGACTTCGAAACCAACCCCCGCCTGCGCACCGCAATTGACAAGGCCAAGGGCAGCAACATGCCCAAGGACACCATCGACCGCGCCATCAAGAAGGGCACCGGCGATCTGGACGGCGTCAGCTACGAAGAGGGCACCATGGAGGGCTACGGGCCCGGCGGGGTCGCTGTCCTGGTTGAGATCATGACCGACAACCGCACCCGCACCGTGGCCGACGTGCGCCACTGTTTTTCCAAACACGGCGGCAGCCTCGGTGTCGATGGCTCGGTGGCGTTCCAGTTCGACCGCCGCGGCCAGATCACCTTTCCCGCCAGCGCCGATTTCGACAGCCTGTTCGAAGCGGCCCTCGAACTGGGTGCCCTCGACGTCAAGGACGAAGGCGAGTTCTATGAAATCCTCACCGAAGCCACCGATTTCGCCCAGGTGCGCGACGGCCTGAGCGCCAAGGGATTCAGCTTCGAAGCGGCTGAACTGACCATGATTCCGCAGAACATGGTGGAACTGGATGAAAAAAAGGCCGAACAGATGCTCAAGCTGATCGACAAGCTTGAAGACAACGACGATGTTCAGAACGTTTACACCAACGCCGACATCGACGACGACATCCTGAGCAGGATCATGGGCTGACGCGGCGACCATGCGCATTCTGGGAATCGATCCGGGCAGCCGCGTCACCGGCTACGGCTTGCTCGACCGACAGGGCAACCGGCTGCTGCACGTCGACAATGGCGCCATCATCACCCGCTCACAGGACGATCTGCCCCTGCGGCTGCAGCAGATCTTCGACGGGCTCGGCGCCATCATCCGCCAATACCGCCCCGACGCCGTCGCCATCGAGCAGGTATTCGTCGCCAAAAACGCCCTGTCGGCGCTCAAACTGGGCCAAGCCCGTGGCGCGGCGGTGGTGGCCGGTGTCAGCGCCGGACTGCCGGTCTATGAATACACCGCTCTGCAGGTCAAAAACGCCGTCGTCGGCTACGGCAAGGCCGCCAAGCCACAGGTGCAGCAAATGGTGCGGGTTCTGATGCATCTGCCCGAGATCGCCCAGGAAGATGCCTCGGATGCTCTGGCCGTGGCGATCTGCCACGCCCACAGCAGCCCCCTGGCCACACGTCTGGCCGGAGAGGCCGGCGCCAGCAGTAGCCGCCGGAGACTGGCGTGATCGCGCGCCTGAGTGGTCTGCTGTGCCACAAGGAACCCGAACAGCTCATTATCGACGTGCAGGGCGTCGGCTACCGGGTATTCGTCCCCCTGTCCAGCTTTTACGAACTGCCGGACACCGGCCAGCCGGTGCAATTGCATATCCACACCCTGGTGCGGGAGGATGCCCTGCTGTTGTACGGCTTTTCCAGCCTGCTGCAGAAACAGCTGTTTCTTTTGCTGCTGGGCATCTCCGGCATCGGTCCCAAGGTGGCTCTCAACATCCTGTCGCATCTGAGCTGTGATGAGTTGCAGCAGGCTCTGCTGCTGCAGGATAGCGTCCGCCTGTCACTGGTGCCGGGCATCGGCAAGAAAACCGCCGAGCGCCTGGTACTGGAACTGCATGAAAAGGTGCAGAAGCTCTCGGCGGCAGCAGCTGCGGCCAGTGGTCGCAGTGCCGCAACAACCGCTGGCCGCAGCGATACCGATGTGCTCAGCGCCCTGCTGAGTCTGGGATACAAAGAAAAGGAAGCCCGCGCCGCCCTCGGCCGTATCGAGGGAGCGGCCGGACTGAGCACCGAAGCCCTGCTGCGGGCGGCCCTGCAGGAACTGACTCCTGGCAGAAACTGACCGCCTTAAGGAAACGCCATGTCCGACCGGCTGATCAGTCCGCATCTGCGCGACGATGACGCAAACTTCGACAACCCGCTCAGGCCACGCAGCCTGGCTGAATACATCGGCCAGGAACAGGCCAAGCAGAACCTGGCGGTGTTCATCCAGGCGGCCCGCCAGCGCGATGAAGCCCTCGACCATGTGCTGTTTTACGGCCCTCCCGGTCTGGGCAAAACCACCCTGGCCCACATCATCGCCAGCGAGATGGGCGTCAACATCAAGAGCACCTCCGGCCCGGTCATCGAAAAAGCCGGCGATCTGGCCGCCATCCTGACCAACCTGGAACAGGGCGATGTGCTGTTCATCGACGAGATTCACCGTCTCTCGCCGGTGGTGGAGGAAATCCTTTACCCGGCCATGGAAGACTACCAGATCGACATTCTCATCGGCCAGGGGCCTTCGGCCCGCACCATCAAGCTTGATCTGCCCCGCTTCACCCTGGTGGGCGCCACTACCCGCGCCGGGCTGCTGTCGTCTCCCCTGCGCGACCGTTTTGGTGTCATCAGTCGGCTGCAGTTCTACACCCATGAGGAACTGGCGGTGATCGTGCGGCGCAGCGCCGACATCCTGCAGGTCGCCATCGACAGCGAGGGCGCGCTGGAAATTGCCCGCCGCAGCCGTGGCACACCGCGCATTGCCAATCGCCTGCTGCGGCGGGTGCGCGACTTCGCCCAAGTCGGCAGCGACGGCCACATTGATCGGGCCATCGCTGACCGGGCACTGCTGCGCCTGGAGGTTGACCGCCGCGGCTTCGACCACATGGACAGTCTGTTGCTGCAGAGCCTCATCGACAAGTTTGCCGGCGGCCCCGTCGGCCTCGACACCCTGGCCGCCGCCATCGGTGAGGAAAAAGATACCATTGAAGAGGTCATTGAACCTTATCTGCTGCAACAGGGCTACATCAGCCGCACCCCGCGCGGCCGCATGGCCACGGCGCTGGCCTATCAGCACTTTCACCGGCCGCTGCCGTCCCAGGCGGGTCAGAATGCCGGCCTGTTCGACCGCCCGGCCCCACAGGACGAGCCGGCATGACCAGCGTGGCTTCGTCTTCGACGCTGGCCCGGCAACTTTGCGACTGGCTTGCACCGGCATTGGAACAGGGCCGCTATCCGTTTCGCAAGGCCGACTGCGGCCTGCGCCTGTACAGCATCCGCGGCCCGCTGCATCCCGATCTGGTGCTGTGGATCAATCCCGGCAGTTTTGTCGCCGCCGCGCTGCTCAACCTGCTGCAGCATCCGCCCGACAACGACGCACTGATAAATGCCCAGGCCGCCGCTGAGGTGCTCGGGCTGAACCATTTCGTGCTCTGGCATCCCGGCGGACTCGACATTTACGAAACCGGTTCGCTGCGCATCCATCAGCATATCGCCGCTGGCGAACCCCGCCCGGCGCCCCAGGCAGCAGCTGCTCTAACGGAATTGCTGGAGCAGCTGCGACTGCTGTGCGTGTTGCACACCCGCCCGCCGGAACAACTCGGCGCCTGGCATCTGTACAACCTGTGCGAACAGGCTCTGTGGCGGGCCGGCGACCTTCACGCCACCCGGCTGCGCCGGACAGCGGAGCCCCCCGCAGATTTGGAATCGCACGTACGCCAACAGATGCTGCTGGTACTGGCCCTGCTGCTCGACGCCCTCGCCGACGGCCGCCTGCCACGCCATCTGGGGCCGCAGCAATTGGCCACCTTTGTCGCGGCCCGACGATCGCCGGCCACGACCGACAGCCTGCCGTTGCCCGAAGAGGCCGCTGCCGCCGAACTGCTGTTCGTGCTGCACCGGCTGGAGCAGCTCAGTCCCTTTCACCCCGTCGAGCGGGCCAGTCAGTTCATTGAACTACTGCTGCATGGCAGCCATCCCCTGGCCCAGGCCGGGCTGCCGCAGCCGAAACTGCCCGCTGCCGACACTGCCGTTCTGCAACTGTACTGCGATGATCTGCTCAGCGATCCCGCAGCCATCGACATCGATCAGTCCGGCCGATTGGCGCTCAAAGCACTGCTGCGGCGCCTGCACCAAACGGGCAGCCCTCCCGGCCGCCAGGAAACACAACTGTTCGCCCTGACAGCCTGCGACCTGCACCACGCACGGGCCTGTCTGGTGGACAGCCGGGAACCTTCAGCCCAGCAGCTTCCGCGACTGCAGGGGTTGCTGCGTCAAGTCTGGCCAGGCCGACGGCTGATCCTGCCACCCCACAGTCCGCTGGCCCTCTGGCAACTGGCCTATCTGCTGGGACTGCTGCCAACCGGGGCTCGCTGCGATCTGTGTCTGCCGGCCGCGCTGCTGGGCCAGCCAGCTGCGGAGACGGTACTGGCGCTGATTCATCAGTGCTGCCATCTTGAACAGCTGCAATCGGATGGCAGTCTGTGCCAACTGCGGCTGTGGCGCCAACCGGCGGAGCCGGGCGCACTCACCCAGCTGATCCATCTCAACCACCAGCGGGCGCTGGCCTGGCATGATCAACCCTTTGCCACCACGCCACTGCAAGCGCAAGCGCCACATCAAAACATTACCGAAACAGAGCCTCCGCCAGCGGCAACAGCTATGCCAGGCCGCCAGCAACAGGTGCGCGAGGCCATCGACCAGCAGATTGCCGCCCGACCGCGCTTTCATTTTCCAGCCGACTATCTCTATGATCTGGCCAGCATCGAACGCCGTCATCACACCCTCAACAACGGCCCCTGGCAACTGGGTCAACAGTTGCTCGAAAATGTCAGCCTGCTGGATTGTCACGGCAAGCGGATTGTGGAAACCGACATCGACCACGCCTGGGCCTTGCTGCTGGCATCCCACAGTCAGCAACAGATTGAACTGCCCCTGGCCCAAGAGGCCTGTCGTGAGCTGGTGCTGCGCTATCTGGAGGATCTGGCCAGCCTGCGCACCCTGATTCTGAGTGAAAGCCACGCCGGCCTGACCCCCGCCCGGCTGGCCCGCCGTTTTGCCACCCGCCTGTGGCGCCAACTGGCCCTGCCACCCTGGGACAGGATACGGCTCTGCGCCCGCCAGTACGGCCGGTCCCTGCCAGCCTGAGCAGGAGAACTTGCAGGCGGCCCTGATCCTGCTAGACTGCCCAGATGCTAACAGGCGCGTACCGCGCCCTCTTTTGCCCAATGGAGGTGCCTGACATGTTCGAGATTCTGGAAAAAACCCTGCTGACCGCCCTGGGAGCCGCCAGTCTGACCCAAAAAAAAACCGAGGAACTGGCCTGCGAGCTGCGCCAACGCTTCAACCTGAGTGAGGAGGAAGGCAAGAAACTGGTTACCAGCGTGCAGGAGGCGGTAAAGCAACGCCAGCAGGATCTGCAGGACGCCGCCCGAGACGAGGTTCGCCAGGCCGCCGAACGGCTGGGCCTGGTTCCCCGCAGTGAACTCGAAGCCCTCGAACAGCGCGTCCGCCAGTTGGAAGAGCGGTTGGGCCAGAACTGAAGCCGGCGACCGGATGCTGCCATTCCTGCACCTTGACCGCAACCTGCGTTCCCTGCGCCGCTATCGCGAAATCCTCGCGGTCCTGGTGACCTATGGTTTTGACCATCTGGTCGAACAGCTCAATATCGATTATTACCTGGAGCGGGCGCGACGATTGATCCGTCGCCAACGCCAGCAGCTTTCCGCCCTGGAGCGTCTGCCGGCCGAACAACGGCTGCGCATGGCACTGGAGGAACTCGGGCCGACCTTTATCAAATTCGGCCAGTTGCTATCTACCCGCCCCGACCTGCTGCCGGCCAGCTATATCCGCGAACTCAACCGCCTGCAGGACCATGTCGCGCCCCTGCCCTGGAGCGCCATCGAACAGCGGCTGACGACCGAGCTGGGCGCACCGCCGCAAAGCCTGTTCGGCACCGTTGATCCGACACCGCTGGCGGCAGCATCCATCGCCCAGGTCCACCGCGCCCGCCTGCACGACGGTCGGCAGGTCGCCCTGAAGGTGCAGCGACCCGGCATTGAGGCGGTCATTGCCACCGATCTGGACATTCTTGAGGGACTCGCCGGCCTGCTGGAAAACAACCAGGACCGCACCTCGCTGGTGTCGCCGCTGCAACTGGTGCGCGAGTTCCGCCGTACCCTCTACCGCGAGCTCGACTTCACCAAGGAGGCTCACAGCCTGTGTCGTTTTCGCAGCAACTTCGCCGGCGACCCGCATCTGTACGTACCGGAGGTGTTCTGGGACTACAGCAGTGAAGCCCTGCTGACGCTGGAACTGATTGACGGCTGCAAGATCGACGACCTTGATGGCCTGCGCCGCGCCGGACACGACCTGCCCGAGCTGGCCCGGCGCGGCGCCCAATGTTTTCTTACCCAGGTGGTTCATCACGGCCTGTTTCACGGCGACCCCCATCCCGGCAATCTGCGGGTATTGGCCGATGGCCGCATCTGCTTTCTCGATTTTGGCATGGTCGGTCATCTCGACGACGAACTGCGTCAGCAGTTGGCCAACCTGCTGCTGGGCCTCTTTCGCAAGGATACCGACATGCTGGCCGAGGTTCTGCTGACCCGACGGCCACGCACCAGCGAAATCGACCTGCCGGCCCTGCGCCGCGATCTGCTTGAATTCATTGACGACTATCATCAGCGCCCCCTGAAGCAGATCGATAGCTTCAAACTGATGACCGAATTCATCGCCCTGATGGGCCGGCACCACATCCGCTTTCCGGCCGACCTGATGCTGCTGACCAAAGCCCTGGTCACCATCGAAGGCATCGGCCGCCGACTTGATCCCGATTTCAATCTGATCGAACAGATCGAACCCAACGTCCGCGCCCTGCTCAAACACCGGCTGTCATCGGAACACCTCGGCCGCCAGACCCTCAACTGCCTGCGCGCCTATCTTGATCTGGCGCGCAGCCTGCCCCACGACATCCGCGAGGTGCTGTTACGCCTCAACAGCAACAGCTTCAAGATCGATCTGGAACATCGCGGGCTGGAGCGACTGATCCGCGATCTGGACAAATCGAGCAACCGCCTGTCCTTTAGTTTTCTGATCGGCTCTCTCATCATCGGTTCCTCCCTCATCGTACAGACCGGTGCCGGACCGCAGTTGTTCGGCCTGCCGGCGCTGGGGCTGCTCGGTTACAGCATCGCTGCCCTGCTGGGGTTGTGGCTGGCCATAGGGGTCCTCAGCTCCGGTCGACTGTGACAGGTCCTCGCCGCAGCAGCTGAAAAATCCATTGCCAAACCAGCTGCGTCAGAATGCCCCCAAAGCGCCCTTTCAACCCCGACAGGCCAAACCCTGACCAGGAAACGGCCAGCATCCTGCCCCTGTACGCTAACCAGAACAACACAGTGTGGCATCGCCGCCACAGCCGCCCGCCCCAGAAACCACAGTTTCTGCGCTATCTCTCCCAAGCCACCCAAACCAAATCCTGACATTACGATCAGTTAGGAGAATCGCATCAATGGCACGATCCGTGCTAAACGGAGAGACACAACCCTTCGCGGATTCTGCGGCCGCACCTGTCGACCGGGAACCACAGTGTTTGCTGACCAAGGATTGATTGGCATATGATCTACCAATGCACCATCGCTAAAGCCGCCACCCTCAAGGGCATCGGCCTGCATACCGGGCGGGAAATCACCATGCGTCTGCTGCCGGCCGCCGCTGGCACCGGCATCCTCTTCCACCGCAGCGAAGGTGACAAATCCCGCGTGATCGAAGCGCTCTCGGCCAATGTCGTGGATACCCGCATGGCCACTGTCATCGGCAAGGGTGATCTGCGCGTCTCCACTATCGAACACCTGATGGCGGCGCTGGTTGCCTGCCAGATCGACAATCTCGTCATTGAGATCGACGGCCCCGAGGTTCCGATCCTCGATGGCAGTGCCGCGCCCTTTATCCGCCTGATCCATCAGGCCGGCATCGCCCGGCTGGCGCGTAGCCGCAAGGTGATCGCCATTACCAAACCGCTGACCCTGGTCGAAGGTGAAAAACGTGTCAGCCTCATTCCTTCGCGCTTTTTGCGCGTCAGCTTCGATCTGAACTTCAGCCACCCCTGCATCCGCCAGCAGCAACGCTCCTTCAAGCTTTCAACGGAAAGCTTCTGCAGCGAAATCGCGTCGGCCCGCACCTTCGGCTTCCTTGAAGAGGTAGAGTACCTCAAATCGGTCGGTCTGGCCCGGGGAGGATCCCTTGCCAATGCCGTCGTTATCGGCAAGGACAGCATCCTCAACCCTGAGGGACTGCGCTATGGCGACGAATTCGTGCGCCACAAGATTCTTGATACCCTCGGCGATTTTGCTCTGCTTGGCTACGGTCTGCTGGGTCACATCAAATCGTACAAGGCCGGCCACGACATCAACCACAAGATGGTGGAGAAGATTCTCGCCACGCCGGACAGCTGGCGTTTCGTCGAATTTTCTGAAGCGGCGGTGGCTGAGGCCCTGCGCCTGCCCTTGCCGGCTTTCAATCCTGATCTGGTGCAGGCCTGATGCTGTGGCCCGTCTGACACAGCGGCGCTGCTCAACATGACACAGGGGCTGTCCGTTCGCGGACAGCCCCTGCACGTTTGGCATGCCGGGCAAAACCGTTGCAGCCACTCCCGGCCCGTGCCATCATGCCGGCGACCCCGCAAAACCGCCCCCGACCGTCCTTTAAGAAGAGCTTCGCCCATGTCTGAACAGCAGCCGCCTCGGGAACTGCGCAAACGTCGCCGCGAATGGGGTCTGATTCTGGTCACCATCGCGCTGCTGTGCACCTTCCCGTTTTTGGAACGCTATCTTTACGAACAGGCCGCGCAGATCCAGTTGTCCAACAACATTCTGGTGCTGGCGCTGATCAACCTCAATATTCTGCTGATTGTTCTGTTCCTGTTTCTGATCTTCCGTAATCTGTTCAAGATCTTCGTTGAACGGCGGCGCCATCTGCCGGGCGCCCGCCTGCGCACCCGGCTGGTGCTGGCCTTCGTCTCTTTGTCGCTGGTACCGACCCTGCTGCTGTTCTTTGTTTCGGCCGGCTTCATCACCAATTCCATCGAAAACTGGTTCAGCAACGAGATCGAACGCTCACTGACCGAATCGCTGTCCGTTGCCCAGACCTATTACAAAAATTCTGCCACCAATGCCCTGTATTACGCCGAGCAACTCGCCGGCCAAATCAAGGAAGGCAAGCTGCTCAACGAAGGCAATCTTGACGCTCTGCGCGAACTGATCAGCCGCAAGCAACGCGAATACAATCTGGGCGTGGTGGAGGTATTTTCCGCCACCCACGAGGAACTGGTGCGGGCTTCCAACCCGCTGGTGCCACTGGCCGACTTTACCGATCCGGGCTCGGCCACCATCAACGAGGCACTGCAGGGTAACCGTTTCACCCGCGTGACCCCGACGGGCAAGGCCGATCTGATCCGCGGCGTGGTGCCGGTACGCTCCAACTGGAACGAAAAGGATTTCGTCGGCGTGGTGGTGGTCAACTACCATGTCCCCTATTCGCTGGTTAACAAGATGCAGGAGATTTCCAGCTCCTACCAGCAGTACAAGGAAGCCCAGCAACTCAAGGGCAAGATCAAGCAGGGGTACATTGCCGTGCTGCTGCTGATCGCGCTGGTCATCATCTTTTTGGCCAGCTGGTTCGGTCTGCGTATCGCCCGCTCCATCACCGACCCCATCCAGGAGCTGGTCATCGCCACCCGTCAGATCGGTCGAGACGACCTTGATGTGCAGCTGCCGCCGCCGAGCGACGACGAAATCGGCCTTTTGATCGACGCCTTCGACAAGATGACCACCGAACTGCGCCGCGAACGTCTGCGCATTCACCAGGCCCATACCGAATTGCAAAACTCCAACATCGAACTCGACCAGCGGCGCCGCTATATGGAGATTGTGCTGCGCAACGTCACCGCCGGGGTCATTTCCCTGGACAGCCAGGGGCTGCTCACCACCATCAACAAATCCGCCGAAAAAATGCTCAAGATCAGCGCCAGCCAGGTGCTCGGCAAGCATTACCGCGATATCGTCAATCAGGAGCAACTCAATGTCATCCGTGGGTTTTTAGCCGAGCTGATCAGTTCCGGCAAGGAAACCGTGCGCCGCCAGATCGCCCTGAGCGTGCAAGGCCAGCAGCTGACCCTGCTGCTCAACGCCACCCGCCTGTATGACGAAAACGGTCAGGTGATGGGTACCGTCATTGTATTCGACGACCTGACCCATCTGCAAAAAGCCCAGCGCATGGCGGCCTGGCGAGAGGTGGCGCGCCGCATCGCCCACGAAATCAAGAACCCACTGACGCCGGTGCAACTGTCGGCCCAGCGCCTGCGACGGCGCTATCTCGACCGCTTCAACGCTGAAGATCCCGTGTTCGACGAATGTACCCGCATGATCATCAGCCAGGTCGACGACCTGAAAAACCTGGTTAACGAATTCTCCAGCTTCGCCCGCATGCCGGCCGCCAATCCGGCGCCGGAGAATCTCAACAACCTGATCCGTGAAACCCTGGTGCTCTACCAGCAAGGCCATCGCGATATCCAGTTCAATTTCCAGCCTGCGACAGACCTGCCGCTGATCGAACTGGATCGCGAACAGATCAAGCGGGTACTGCTCAATCTGCTCGACAACGCCGTCCATGCCGTCGAGCAACAGCCCCAGGCCGGTGTCATCGAACTGCTGACCGAGCACAACCTTTCCCTGCACATGGCCACCCTGCGGGTGCGCGACAACGGCTGCGGCATTCCCGAGCAGGACAAGCCACGCCTGTTCGAACCCTACTTTTCCACCAAAAAAAGCGGCACCGGTCTGGGCCTGGCGATTGTCGCCACCATCATCTCGGACCATAACGGCTACATTCGCGTGAAGGACAATCCACCGCGCGGCACTGAAATCGTCATTGAACTGCCGTTGCCCACGGCTCACCCCTGACAACGGGAGATGCGTTATATGAAACACATTCTGGTTGTTGATGATGAACTGAACATCCGCACCAGCCTCACCGGCATCCTGCAGGACGAAGGTTTTCAGACCAGCACCGCTGCCGATGGCGAAACGGCACTGCAGCTGATCAGCGAGGAAAAACCCGACCTGGTGCTGCTTGATATCTGGATGCCCGGCATGGATGGCATTGAGGTTCTCAAAAAAATTCGCCAGTTGCCCGACGAGCCCCAGGTCATCATGATGAGCGGCCACGCCACCATCGAAACCGCTGTAACCGCTACCAAACTGGGCGCCTACGATTTTGTCGAAAAGCCCCTTTCGTTCGAAAAACTGCTGGTATGTATCCAGAACGCCTTCAAGGTCCACCAGCTGGTCAGCGAAAACCGCAGTCTTAAAGCCCGCATCTACCGCGACTACAGCATGATCGGCAACAGCCCGCCCATCCGTGAACTCAAGCAACAGATTGGCATTGCCGCGCCGACCTCGGGTTGGGTGCTGATTACCGGCGAAAACGGCACCGGCAAGGAGCTGGTGGCCCGTGCCATCCACAGCCAGTCACGCCGCAGCGACAAACCCTTCATCGAGGTCAACTGCGCCGCCATTCCCGAAGATCTGATCGAGTCGGAGCTGTTCGGTCACGAAAAAGGCGCCTTTACCGGCGCCACCGGCAAGCGCAAGGGGAAATTCGACCAGGCCCACGAAGGCACCCTGTTTCTCGATGAAATCGGTGACATGAGCCTGAAAACCCAGGCCAAGGTGCTACGCATCCTGCAGGAGCACAAATTTGAACGGGTGGGCGGCGAACGCACCATCGAGGTTGACGTGCGGGTCATCGCCGCCACCAACAAGAATCTGGAAGAGGAAATCCGCACCGGCAACTTCCGCGAAGACCTGTTCTACCGCCTGAATGTTCTGCCTTTTCATGTGCCCCCCCTGCGAGAGCGGCGGCAGGATATTGCGCTGTTGGCGGAACATTTTCTGCGGGCCTACTGCCGCAAGGAGAATGCCGAGATCAAGCAGCTCAGCCCTGAGGTATTGCAGGCCTTAAGCACCCATCATTGGCCCGGCAACGTGCGTGAGCTGAAAAACCTGATTGAGCGGCTGGTCATCATGACCCCAGGTGAACGCATTGACCTGGCCGCCCTGCCGGCCGAGTTGCGTGGTGGCGGCGACAGTGGCGAGGAGTTGCGCATCGCCCTGGAATGCGACAATTACAAGCAGGCACGCGAGGAATTCGAAAAGGAGTTTATCCGCACCAAGCTGGAGGAAAACGACTGGAACGTATCGCGGACCGCCGAGGTCATCGGCCTGGAGCGTTCCAACCTGCACCGCAAGATCAAAAGCCTGGGGCTGGAACTGGAAAAACAGTAACCCACTGCGGCTAGGATCGCTCTTTTCCCCCTTGACTTTTGCCAGCCGATCCCAAAAGATAATGCCGCCTGCCAAACTGACTGATCAGTCAATCGGCTCCTGGTCTGAGCCGATTCCGGCCGGCGACAATCCTCCCGCTGCCTTGTCACAACCTTTCCAGCCATCTGCCCGAGGTTTTTATGAAACGACCGCTTTCAGGTAACTTCGCTGTTCTTCTCCTGCTGTTGCTCGGCCTGTGCCTGTCCGGCTGCCAGCGCACTTCCGATGCGGCGCCCCAGACCCCGCAGTCCGCGCCGCCCCAGGTTTCCGTGCTGCGGCTTGAGCCCCAGCCACTGACCCTGAGTACGCGCCTGCCGGGCCGTGTCAGTGCCTATCTGGTGGCCGAAGTGCGTCCCCAGGTGGAAGGCCATATCCTGAAACGGCAGTTCACCGAAGGCAGCGACGTACGCCAGGGCCAAGTGCTCTACCAGATCGACCCGGCCATCTACCGTGCTCAACTGGCCAGCACCGCAGCCGTGCTGCTGGAAGCCGAAGCCGATCTGGTCACCCTGCAACTCAAGGAACGGCGCCTGCGAGAACTGGTCGAGGTCAAGGCGGTGAGCCAGCAGGAATACGACGATGTCCATGCTGCCCTTAAGCAGGCGCAGGCCCGAATCGCTTCGGCGGCGGCAGCCCGGGACCTGCAGCAGATCTATCTGGATTACACCCGCATCACCGCCCCCATCAGCGGTCGCATCGGCATCTCCAACGTGACCACCGGCGCACTGGTCTCCACCCATCAGACAGCGCCACTGGCTACCATCCAGCAGATTGACCCGGTCTACGTCGACCTGACCCAGTCAAGTGCCGAACTGCTGCGGCTCAAACGCTCACTGATGGCGACCCAGGACACCGCCAGGGCTGCCAGCGCCAGGGTACGCCTGGAGTTGGAGGACGGCAGCCCCTATCCCCAGACCGGCACCCTGCAATTTTCCGACATCAGTGTTGACGAAGCGACCGGCTCGGTCACCCTGCGCTGCCGTTTTGACAACCCCCAGCACCTGCTGCTGCCAGGCCTGTTTGTCCGCGCCCAGGTTGAAGAGGGGACCCTGGAACAGGCCCTGTTGGTTCCCCAGCGGGCAGTCAGCCGCCTGCCCGACGGCACGGCAACGGTTCTGCTGGTGGAAGCCGATGGCACCGTAACGCAGCGGCCGATTGAGGTCGAGCGGGCCGTGGACCATAACTGGCTGGTCCGTTCGGGTTTGCAGGGCGGCGAGGAAATCATCCTGGAAGGCATACAGAAAATCCGGCCGGGGATGAAGGTGAGCACGGTGCCTTTCGCCGGCACGGCAGCAGAATAAGGAGCGGCGTTCATGGCACGTTTTTTCATCAACCGGCCGATTTTTGCCTGGGTTCTGGCCATCATCGTGATGCTGGCCGGCCTGCTGTCGATCCTGACCTTGCCGGTGGCGCAGTATCCGGCCATTGCCCCGCCGCAGATTTCCATTAATGTGGTCTATCCCGGCGCTTCGGCCCAGACGGTGCAGGACACCGTCACTCAGGTCATCGAGCAAAAACTTAACGGCATCGACAACCTGATTTACATGGCCTCCAACAGCGATTCGGCCGGCTATGCCACCATCACGCTGACCTTCAAGGCCGGTACCGATCCCGACATCGCCCAGGTACAGGTTCAAAACAAGCTGCAACTGGCCGAACCCATGCTGCCGGAAGCGGTCAAGCGGCAGGGGATTTCCGTCACCAAATCAACGCGCAATTTTCTGCTGATCATCGGCCTGATCTCCGAGGATGGCTCCATGAGCCGCTTTGATCTGGCCGACTACGCCGTCGCCAATATTCAGGACATCGTCAGCCGCCTGCCCGGCGTTGGCGAGGTGCAGATGTTCGGCTCGCAAAATGCCATGCGCATCTGGCTTGATCCGGACAGACTCTACAGCTACGGCCTGACCAGCAACGATGTCATCGCAGCCCTGCAGGCTCAAAACGCCCAGGTCTCCGGTGGCCAGTTCGGCGGCAACCCGGCCACGGCGGGGCAGCAACTCAATGCCACCATCACCGCCCGCAGCCTGTTGCAGACGCCGGAGCAATTCAACGAGATCTTGCTGCGCACCAGCGCCAGTGGCGCTTCGGTTCGGCTCAGGGATGTCGCCCGCTGTGAGGTCGGCACCGAAAATTACGACATTCAGGCCCGTTACAAGGGCATGCCGGTCGCCGGCCTCGGCATCCGCCTGGCGTCGGACGCCAACGCGCTGGATACCGCCACCGTCATCAAGAACAAGATGGAGGAACTCTCGGCCTATTTCCCGCCGGGCATGTCTTTCGTGTTTCCCTACGATACCACCCCCTTCGTCAAGCTCTCCATCCAGGGCGTGGTGCGCACCCTGATTGAGGCGGTGCTGCTGGTATTCGTCATCATGTTCCTGTTTTTGCAGAACATCCGGGCGACCCTGATTCCAACCATCGCGGTACCGGTGGTGCTGCTTGGCACCTTCGGCATTCTGGCCGCCACGGGTTTTTCCATCAACACCCTGACCATGTTCGCCATGGTTTTGGCCATTGGCCTGCTGATCGACGATGCCATCGTGGTGGTGGAAAACGTCGAACGGCTCATGACGGAGGAGGGACTGCCGCCCAAGGAGGCCACCATCAAGTCGATGGAGCAGATCACCAGCGCCCTCTGGGGCATCGCTCTGGTGCTGGTGGCCGTGTTTATTCCAATGGCGTTTTTCGGCGGCTCCACCGGCGTCATCTACCGCCAGTTTTCCATCACCATGGTTTCGGCCATGCTGCTGTCGGTTCTGGTCGCTCTCATCCTGACCCCGGCACTGTGCGCTACCATGCTCAAGCCGGTACACAAGGGCCACATCGCCGCCGAAGGCAGCTGGTTCAAGGGCTTCTTTCGTGGCTTCAACCGGGCCTTCGATTACAGCAGTGGCCTGTATCAGTCCATCGTCGGCTGGTCCGTGCGCCGTACCGGTCGGTTCCTCTTGCTGTTTGCATTGATTTGCAGCCTGCTCGGCTACCTCTTTGTCCGTATGCCGACGGCCTTTCTGCCCGAGGAGGATCAGGGCTACATTCTCTGTCAGTTACAGCTGCCAGCCGGAGCGACAGCCAATCGCACCTTCGAGGTCATTCAGCAAATCGAGCGTCATTTTCTGGAAAATGAAGCTGAAGCCATTGAATCGGTGTTGACCGTTTCCGGTTTCAGCTTCGCCGGACGCGGTCAGAACATGGGCCTGGCCTTCGTCAAGCTCAAGGATTGGCACCTGCGCCACCGTCCCGACCAGCGAGTGGCCGCCGTGGCGGGACGGGCCATGAGAGCCTTTTCGCAGATCAAGGACGCCCTGGTTTTTGCCTTTGTTCCTCCCGCAGTGATGGAACTGGGCACGGCCAACGGCTTTGACTTTCAGCTGCAGGATCGGGCCGGGCTGGGACACAACAGCCTGATGGCGGCCCGCAACCAGTTGCTTGGCATGGCAGCCAAAAATCCGGTACTGATGGCGGTACGACCCAACGGTCAGGATGACACGCCGGAATTCCGGCTGCTGCTGGATGACGAGCGGGCCGGCGCTCTGGGCCTGCAACCAGCGGCCATCAACGAGGTGATCAGCAGCGTCTGGGGCAGTGCCTACGTCAACGACTTTATTGAAAACGGCCGGGTCAAGAAGGTTTATTTGCAGGCCGGCGCCCCGTTCCGCATGCAGCCACAGGATATTGACCGCTGGTATGTGCGTAACGCCAGCGGGGCCATGGTGCCATTCTCAGCCTTCACCACAGCCACATGGAGCTACGCCTCGCCGCGGCTGGAACGCTATAACGGCTTGCCCTCGCGCCAGATTCTCGGCCAGGCGGCCCCAGGTTACAGCACCGGCGACGCCATGGCGGAGATGGAAAAACTGGCCAGCCAGTTGCCCGCCGGCATCGGTTTCGAATGGACGGGACTGTCTTACGAGGAACGGCTGGGCGGCGCCCAGGCCCCTATCGCCTACGCGATCTCCCTGCTGGTGGTGTTTCTCTGTCTGGCAGCACTGTATGAAAGCTGGGCAGTGCCTTTTTCTGTTATGCTGGTGGTACCTTTGGGGGTAATCGGCGCGGTGACCGCAGCCACGCTGCGCGGTTTTTCCAACGACATCTATTTCCAGATCGCCATTCTGACCACCATCGGCTTGTCGGCGCGTAATGCGATCATGATTGTCGAGTTCGCCAAGGAATTGATGGAACAGGGCATGGGCCTGATCGAAGCCACGTTGGAAGGTGCCCGCCTGCGGCTGCGGCCGATTCTGATGACCGCCATGACCTTCATCATCGGCGTACTGCCACTGGCGCTGAGCAAGGGGGCCAGTTCCGGTGCCCAGAATGCCATCGGCACCAGCATGGCCGGCGGCATGCTCAGCGCCACCTTCCTGGGCCTGCTGTTCGTGCCCATCTTCTTTGTTGTGGTCCGGCGCCTGTTCCCGGTGCGCCCCGAGCAAGAGACTTCTTCCCACGTTGAGGTTTAACCCATGCGCAGACGTTTAGCCGCCCTGCTCTGTTGCCTGCTGTGCCTGACAGGTTGCGCCACCCTGGCACCGCCCTATGAAACTCCCGCACCGGCCAGCAGCAGCCACTGGCCCGCAGGTGCTGCCTATCCAACACTGGCGGACAACGCCGGCCCTCTGGCAATGCATCTGCCGCTGGGACAGGTATTTCCTGACCAGCGCCTGCAGCAGCTGCTGTCTCTGGCCATTGCCAACAACCGCGATCTGCGCCAGGCCGTTATCGCTATCGAACAAAGCCGAGCTCAGTTTCAGATTGAGGGGGCTGCGCTGCTGCCCCAGGTAGATGCTGAGGCCCAGGGCTATCGCGAGCGACGGCCGGCGGATCTCAGCGGCACCGGACAGTCGCGCATCACCAGCGAATACCGGGCAGGCTTGGGGGTGAGCGCTTACGAACTCGATCTGTTCGGACGTATCCGCAGCCTGAGGGACCAGGCCCTGCAAACCTATCTGGCCACGGAAGAAGCCCGCCGGGCCGTCCACATCGGCCTGGTAGCGGAGGTGGCCAGCGCCTGGTTGACCCTGGCGGCCGATCAGGAGCATCTGCGCCTGGCGCGCGAGACCCTGACCAGTCAGGAAGCCTCTTATCGCCTCATCCAAAGTCGTTACGACGCCGGCATTTCCTCGGCCCTCGATCTGCACCAGGCCCAAACCAGTGTCGACAACGCCCGCATCGATATTGCCCGCTACAGCCGGCTGGTGGCTCAGGACCAAAACGCACTGACGCTGCTGGTCGGCAGCGCCATCCCCGCCAACCTGCTGCCCGAGGGGCTGCAGGATATCCGCATTGCCATCAGTGAACCGGCCATCGGCCTGCCTTCCCAGGTTCTGCTGCAGCGCCCCGACATCCTGCAGGCAGAACATCAGTTACGCGCCGCCTATGCCAACATTGGTGCTGCCCGCGCCGCCTTTTTCCCCAGCATTCACCTGCTTGGTTCTTTCGGCAGCGCCAGCGCCGAACTGACCGATTTGTTTCAGGCCGGCTCGCTGGCCTGGAGTTTTACCCCCCAGATCTCGGTTCCCATCTTCGACGCTCAGCGCAACCGGCTGCGCCTGAGGGTCGCCGAAACCGAGCGTGATCTGCTGCTGGCGCGTTATGACAAAGCGATTCAAACCGCCTTTCGTGAGGTAGCCGACGCCCTGGCGGCTTTTGGCACCCTCGATACCCAGTTACAGGCCCAGCGCTCACTGGTTGATGCCACCGCAAACAGCTACAATCTGTCCCAGGCGCGCTATCAGCAGGGCATCGACAGTTATCTCAATGTGCTGGATTCGCAGCGTGCGCTCTACCGGGCCCAGCAGGAACTGATCAGTACCGAACTCGGCCGCCAGCTCAACCGTACCAGCCTGTACCGGGCACTCGGCGGCGGTTGGTACACATCCGAACCATCGTGAAACGGGGGGGGGAAGCCTCGTCATGTCGTTGCCGGCCCTGCTGAAAAAATTCCTGACGCTGTTACTCAGTGGCGGCATCCTTGGACTGGGGCTGTTGTGGAGCTATCAGCTGCTGCACCAGAAGCGCCCGTCAGAGGATTTTGCCCAAGGCAATGGCCGTATCGAAGCGGTGGAGATTCAGGTGGCCACCAAGGTTGCTGGCCGGGTGCAGGAGATTCAGGTTAACGACGGTGACTTTGTCCGTGCCGGCGCTATCCTCGCCCGCATGGACACGGCGGCATTGCGAGCCCAGCTGCGTGAGGCTCGGGCTCACCTGCGACAGGCCGAAATCGGTGTGGAAGTGGCTCGCAGTCGGCAGGCCCAGTTGCACAGCGAAAAGGTCGCAACCGAGGCGGTGGTTGCCCAGCGCCAGGCCGAACTGGAGGTGGCACGCAAACGATTGGAGCGCTCCCGCCAGCTGACCCGCAGTCATGCCATCCCCCTGCAACAGCTGGACGATGATGAGGCTGCGTTCCTCGGCGCCCAGGCGGTTCTGCGGGCGGCCCAGGCTCAGGTCATGGCGGCGCAGGCAGCCATTGTCACGGCCCAGGCTCAGATCATCGGCGCGGAAGCCGCGGTTGATGCGGCTCAAGCCACCATCGAGCGCTTACAGGCCGATCTTGATGACAGCGCCCTGAAGTCTCCCCGCGACGGCCGGGTGCAATTCCGCGTCGCCCAGCCCGGCGAGGTTCTCGGTGCCGGCGGCATTGTCCTGACCCTGCTCGACCTGACCGATGTCTCCATGACCTTCTTTTTGCCGACGGCCCAGGCGGGCCGTCTGGCGCTGGGCGCTGAAGCCCGGCTGATTCTCGATGCCGCGCCTGGGCTGGTGATCCCGGCGCGGGTCTCCTTTGTCGCCAGCGAAGCCCAATTCACACCAAAAACCGTTGAGACCGCCAGCGAACGGGAAAAATTGATGTTCCGCATCAAGGCCCAGATCGCGCCGGAATTGCTGCGCCGCCATATCGAGCAGGTAAAAACCGGCCTGCCAGGTGTCGCTTATGTACGGCTCAACCCACAGGCCGACTGGCCCCCCCATCTGCAGCTGCGTTCACTGCCATGAACTCAGCGGCTGCTCCGCACCTGACCAATGGCACCGCCCCTGCTGTTCGTCTTGCTGATGTCAGCCTAAGCTACGGTTCCGTCACCGCCTTGCAGCACATTGATCTACTGCTGCCCGCCAATTGCATGATCGGCTTCATCGGCCCTGATGGTGTCGGCAAATCCAGCCTGCTGGCCCTGATCGCCGGTGCCCGCAAACTGCAGAGCGGACAACTGGAGGTTCTCGGAGGCTCGATGGCCTGCCGTCATCATCGTCAGGCGGTCTGTCCACGCATCGCCTACATGCCGCAGGGTCTGGGCAGGAATCTTTACCCCACCCTGTCGGTATGGGAAAATGCTGATTTTTTTGCCCGTTTGTTTGGCCATAATGCAACGCAGCGGCAGCATCGTATCGCAGAGTTGCTGCAGGCGACAGGGCTGACCCCTTTTGCCGACCGACCGGCCGGGAAGCTCTCTGGCGGCATGAAGCAGAAGCTTGGCCTGTGCTGCGCCCTGATTCACGACCCTGACCTGCTGATTCTCGACGAACCAACCACCGGCGTCGATCCCCTGTCGCGCCGCCAGTTCTGGGAACTGATCGGCCGCATCCGCCAGCAACGCCCAACCCTGTGCGTCCTGGTAGCCACAGCCTACATGGAAGAGGCGGCCCGCTTTGACTCGCTGGTGGCTCTGCACCGCGGCACCGTACTGGCAGTCGGCACACCGGCGCAACTGCTCGCTCGCAGCCATAGCGGCAGCTTGGAAGAAGCCTTTATCGCCCTGCTGCCGCAGGAGCAGCGCGCCGGATATCAGCCCATCGTCTCCCACCCGCGCAATACCACTGGAGAAAATCCTGTCGCCATTGAAGCCCGCGATCTGACGATGCGCTTCGGCCGCTTCACGGCGGTAGATCGGGTCAGCTTTTGCATCCGGCGCGGCGAAATCTTCGGCTTTCTGGGTTCCAACGGCTGTGGCAAAACCACCACTATGAAGATGCTTACCGGCCTGCTGCCCGCGACCTCCGGCAATGCCTGGCTGTTCGGTCAACCGGTCGACGCGCGGGATCTGGCTACCCGCCGGCGGGTCGGCTATATGACGCAGGCATTTTCGCTCTACAACGAACTGACTGTCCGGCAGAACCTGCAGCTGCATGCCCGCCTGTTTGCCCTGCCACGGCAAGGGATTCCAGCCCGTATCGCCGAGCTGGCTGCCCGTTTCAACCTGACCGAAGTGCTTGACAGCCTGCCGGCCAGCCTACCGCTGGGACAGCGCCAGCGGCTCTCCCTGGCGGCAGCGCTGATTCACCGACCAGAAATGCTGATTCTCGACGAACCGACCTCGGGTGTCGATCCGGTAGCGCGGGATGCTTTCTGGCAATTGCTGATCGATCTGGCCCGCAATGATCAGGTCACCATCTTCATTTCCACCCATTTCATGAACGAAGCCGCCCGTTGCGACCGCATCTCGCTGATGCATGCTGGACGGGTACTGATCAGCGACAGCCCGCAAGGGTTGCTCCAGAGCAGCGGCACAACCGACCTGGAACAAGCCTTCATTCACTACCTGGAACAGGCCACATCCGACCAGCTTCCGGCACAACCTCTGGCGGTCGCGCCAGCAACAGAGTCTGTCACGGCGGCCCCGCACCGTTTCAGTCTGCAGCGTCTGGCCAGCTACAGTCACCGCGAAGCGCTGGAATTGCGCCGCGATCCCATCCGTCTGACACTTTCACTGCTGGGCAGCTTGATTCTGATGCTGGTGATGGGTTACGGCATCAGCATGGACGTGGAGGATCTTGCCTACGCTGTGCTGGACTACGAC
The DNA here is from genome assembly GCF_900101955.1 of Desulfuromonas thiophila. NCBI lineage: Bacteria > Pseudomonadati > Thermodesulfobacteriota > Desulfuromonadia > Desulfuromonadales > Desulfuromonadaceae > Desulfuromonas > Desulfuromonas thiophila. The sequence continues at coordinate 76,128 of NZ_FNAQ01000012.1, forward strand.
CAAACCAGCCTCAGCCGCGATTATGCCCTCAATCTGGCCGGATCACGCTACTTTATCGAAGACGCTCCGCTAACAAACGATGCCGACCTCGACCGGCGGCTGCGCAGCGGCACCATCAGTCTGGCGTTGGAAATTCCTCCAGGCTTTGCCCGCGATCTTTACCGCGGCAGCCCAGTCAGCATCGGTGCCTGGGTTGATGGCGCCATGCCCAGCCGGGCCGAAACTCTCCAGGGCTATGTCCAGGGCATGCACAACCAGTGGCTCGCGCGCCACTACCGCCAGCACAGCAAAGGCGGCGGCGTCCTGCCCATGGCCGCCATTGAAACCCGCTACCGCTATAATCCCGACGTCAAAAGCCTGCCGGCCATGGTACCAGCCATCATGCCACTACTGCTGATGATGATTCCCGCCATGCTTACCGCACTGTCGGTGGTGCGTGAAAAGGAGTTGGGTTCCATCGTCAATCTCTATGTGACGCCTATCACCCGGTTGGAATTTCTGCTCGGCAAACAAGGCCCCTATGTTCTTCTGGCCCTGTTCAATTTTACAGCTCTGACCATCCTGGCGGTCACGATTTTTGCCGTTCCTTTGACGGGCAGTCTGACCGCCTTGAGTCTGGGCGCACTGCTCTATGTCATGTCTGCCACAGCCTTGGGTCTGCTTATCTCCACCTTCATGCGCAGCCAGATAGCGGCCCTATTCGGCACCGCCCTGCTGACGATCCTGCCAGCGGTGCAGTTCTCCGGCCTGCTCGATCCGGTGTCCTCTCTGGAAGGATTCGGCGCACTGTTCGGTGCCATCTACCCTACCACCCATTTTCTGACGATCTGTCGCGGGACCTTTGCCAAGGCCCTGACCTTAGCCGAACTGCAAGGCGCCATCTGGCCACTGTTGCTGACTGTTCCGGTTTTAATCGGCCTGGGCACCCTGCTGCTGAAAAAACAGGAGCGTTAAGCATGCGCATCGCCAATGTACTGCATTTGGGGGTTAAGGAATTGCGCAGCCTGCTGCGCGATCCGGGCATGCTGGTCCTGATTCTGTATGCCTTTACGTTGGCTATCTATGTCGCGGCCACGGCCATACCGGAAACCCTGCACAAAGCTCCCATTGCCATTGTCGATGAGGATCGCTCGCCTTTGTCACAACGCATCATCGCCGCCTTCTATCCTCCCCAGTTCATGCCGCCGGTCATAATCGATCACACCGCCATGGACGCCCGAATGGATGCCGGGCTGGACACCTTCGCTCTGAATATCCCTCCCAATTTCCAGCATGACCTGCTGGCCGGGCGCCAGCCAGTCATCCAGCTGAATATCGATGCCACGCGTATGAGCCAAGCTTTTACCGGTAATGGCCACGTTCAGGCAATTGTTCAGCGAGAGATCAGCGACCACCTGCGCACCCCGGCCACTTCGGACGGCAACACGGTGACCTTGGCGCTACGGGCACGGTTTAATCCCGAATTAAACAATGCCTGGTTTGGCGGTGTCATGAAATTGATCGACAACGTCACTCTCCTGTCAATCATTCTGACGGGCGCGGCCTTGCTGCGAGAACGTGAGCATGGCACCATTGAGCATCTGCTGGTCATGCCTGTCACCCCGTTCGAGATTATGGCAGCAAAAATCTGGGCCATGGCACTGGTGGTGCTGCTGGCAACCGCCGGTTCCCTCGTCATAATCATGGAGGGCCTGCTTGCCATGCCCATTGAAGGCTCGAAAACGCTGTTCCTGGCCGGGACAGCACTACACCTGTTTGCCACCACCGCGCTAGGCATTCTCATTGCCACCCTGGCCCGCTCCATGCCCCAGTTCGCCCTACTGATGATGTTGGTTCTATTGCCGCTACAGATTCTATCCGGCGGCACCACCCCTCGCGAAAGCATGCCCGAACTGGTTCGGCTTATCATGCTGGCGGCACCCAACACCCACTTTGTCATCCTGGCACAAAGCATTCTCTACCGTGGTGCCGGCATTGACATCGTCTGGCCGCAACTGCTTGCCCTGTTCATTATTGGCCTGCTGTTCTTCAGTTATTCCCTGGCGCGTTTTCGCAAAACACTCAGTCAGTTGTCCTGAAAAAGAATGACACTGCCGTGCTTCGTCAATAAAGCGAATGAAATTTTACGTTATCGTTCAATGGTGTTCTGATTGGGTGTTCTGATGAGCAGGGAAATGGAAGCGGGGGAGTATGATCGGCAGCACTGCACAGGTGCTCTTTTGACAAAAAAAAGGACTCACAGTTGTGAGTCCTTTTTCGGAGAAAAAATTCGGCGGCGACCTACTTTCCCACACAGTCACCCGTGCAGTATCATCGGCGCAGCGAAGCTTAACTTCTGTGTTCGGGATGGGAACAGGTGTTGCCTTCGCGCTATAGCCGCCGAAAAGCGTTTTTCTTAAAAACGTTTTTGGCAATTGCTAAGACGATCATTACGCACATCAAGCAGGTAAGGCACATTGGCAAGTGCATCGGTATTTTCAGGCTTGGGGCGAGGCGAACCTCGCCCCTTGCACTGGAAAAAACTTTTTATGGTCAAGCCTCACGGTCAATTAGTACCGGTTAGCTGAACACATTGCTGTGCTT
>NZ_FNAQ01000013.1 GCF_900101955.1 Desulfuromonas thiophila
CATGGCCTGGTTGAGTTCAGTCTGGACGGGATCATTCTGGCGTTTTTTCAGCGACTCGTCGATCCCGGCCAGCGCTTTCTCTCGCCACTGCTCCAGGCGGTAGATCTCAATGCTCAGTTCGCGGGATAGCGCATCAACGGATTCGCCCCGCAGCAGACGTAGGACCACTTCACGCTTGCGGGCGGCACTCCAGCGCTGCCCCTCGGCCAACGGTCCTGTGACGGTTTCGTTCTGGTTCTGTTTGGTCATTGTCAATCTCCTTGGACACGGGGACATTACCCCAAATCAGTGTCCAAGAAAACCGGCGCCGCTCCATAATGGGGTGCATGTCAGTCTCGGCAGCCGGCGTCTGACTGCCGAACGGGCCCTGGGCGGTGGCGGCAGCTATCCGGCGGCACTGGAAAAGCTGTGCGGTGATCTGGCGATCAAGATTCAGGAACATTTTCTGCCCCTGTTTGTCGGCACCTACAGTGCCGCGCCCTATCGGCTCGGCTTTGAGGATTTTCATCCGGAGCGGGCGCTGGGTTTTCTGGCCCACGAACTCGATTTCACCCATCTGCGCATGCTGTGGCGCCGCTGGCGCAAGAAGGCGCAGCTCAAGCTGCTGGGACAGCGGCTGACGCCCTTCGGGCCTGACTGGCTCGATGGCGCCCTGAGCCGCTTGCCGGGCTTGCAGGGCGATTTTGTGCCGGATTTCCGTTTGATCGATTATCCGGTGAGTTTTCTCAGCAGCGCCGAAAGCCCGGCTCTCGATGGTCATCTGGGCAACCAGCAGCGCCTGCTGGCCGATCTCGATGCCATGGGCGTGTTCGACGCGCGCATGTCGCTGTATCAGCTGATGAAGTTGCGCAGTTACCAGCAACAGGGTTTCTGTGGCTTCGAAGGCCGTTATTACAGTCTGTTTCCTTCCTTTGGCGCCGATATGGCGGCGGCGGTAAGCCTGCAGCAGCTCATCAGCGCTCTGGCGTTTCAGTACATGGCCAGCGGTCTTGGCCAGCATCGCACCATTCCCGATACTCCCCAGTGTGAAAGTGAACGACGGCAGATTTTTTTCGGCCGCGCCCTTGGTCTGCCGACCTTCTATGTGCGGCGCGACAGTCGTAACCGCTTCTTGCTGCGCATTCTGCGGCGCACGGCCGGCGTGCGGGTCAGTCGGCGCTATCCCGGTTACTGGCGCGTGCCACAGCAGCAGTACGCCCTGGCCGCGCTGGAGGTGCTGGAGCAGGATGGCGCCGCCCTGATCGAGCAGCTGGGCTGCGGCGAGCTGCTGACCGATCTGCGCCAGCGGTTGCTGCGTCCGGCCGAAGCCAGCGCCGTCGGTCGGCTGAGCCGTGCCATTCTGGCCGACGCCGGTGTGCGCCAGCCTCTGCAATTGCCGGCGGCCGAGTTCAACCGGCTGGCGGAACGTTATTATCGTGATCAGCTGCGGCTGGAGCAGCTGTGGGAAGGTCTGGCCGATCTGCGGCCGACGGTGGCCAGTCTGGCAGCTGAGGGGTCTGCGGCCGAACGGGTCTGGTTGCGCCAGCAGCTCGGCGGGCGCGAGGACCTGACCACGGCCTTCGACGATCTGGTCCAGCGGTTGCGGCAGCAGCGGCTGCGCGGTGCCGATCTGCTGGCGCTGATCAATCTGGTGCTGCTGTGCCTGCAGCAGGACCGGCGCCGGGCGGGTTTGACAGGCGAGGGGGAGGGGGACCATGACGCTACCACACCAGTATATCGAGCGCTATAGCGGCCAGGTACGGACCGAGCAGCTGTTCGGCGACCGGCTGGTGCGTTTTCTTTATCATCCGCTGCGTGAACAGGCACCGGCGTTGTTCCGGCTGCTGACCAGTGGCTACAGTTCGCGCCTGTTGGCGCTGGCCCAGTACGATCTCGATACCTTTAATCCCCGTTTGCGCCAGCCGGCCTTCCTGCGTCAGTACGGCATCGATCTGGCGGAATGCCTGGAGCCGGAGCGGCTCACCAGTGCCCGTCGGCTGTTCGAGCGGCGTATCCGCTACTGGCATTGCCGGCCCATGGCGGCGGATGAGCGGGCGGTGGTGGCGCCGGCGGATGCGCGCCTGTTGCTGGCCTCCCTGGCCGAAGACAGTGCTCTGTGGCTCAAGGACAAGTTTTTCGTGCTGGCGGAGCTGCTGGCCGCGACTAAGACCGACTGGCTGGGTCGCTTTGCCGCCGCCGATGTCGCCATTTTCCGGCTGACGCCGGAGAAATACCATTACAACCACCTGCCGGTCAGTGGCCGGATTGTCGATCAGTACGAGGTGCAGGGCCGCTATCATGCCTGCAATCCCGGCGCGGTGGTGGCCGCGGTGACGCCCTATGACAAGAACCGCCGCCTGGTGACGCTGATTGATACCGATGTGGCCGACGGCTCTCAGGTGGGGCTGGTGGCCATGGTCGAGGTGGTGGCGCTGATGATCGGTGATCTGCACAGCTGTTACTGCGATCATTGCGGGTATGAACCCGTGACGCTGCAGTACCCCGGACTGTTCGTGCGCCGGGGTCAGCCCAAAAGCCTGTTCCGTCCCGGCAGCAGCACGGTGGTGCTGCTGTTCGAACCCGGCCGGCTGCGCTTCAGCGACGATCTGCTGGCCAACCAGCGGCGTGGCGATGTCGTCAGCCGCTTCAGCCGCGGCTTTGGTCTGCCGCTGGTGGAAACCGAGGTGCGGCTGCGCAGCACCATCGGCCGGGCGGTGACAGGAGGTTGAACTACGCCTGGGAAGCTGGGGGCGCAACAACGTAGCGATGGCGGCGTTGCGGCAACGGCCCCGGCCTTGCCTGCGGTGCTTTGTGTTTCGCCAGCCAACCTGATGCTGTTTACCAAAGCAGCTCGGAAGGAGCCTGTTGTGATGACCAATCTGCTGATTTTGCTGGTGTTAGCCTTGCTGAGCGGCTTTTACCTGCTGTGGGGCTGTCGGGTGCTGCCGCGCGAAGGCTGGCAGTTTATCGCTGCGGTGCCGCTGCGGCGCGTTGGTCCGGAACAGTGGCAGGGCTGTAACCTGACCTATTACGGCCTGTTGACCGCCAATGCCTATGTCGCGGCCTTGCTGCTGCTGTTGTTGGCGCTGCAGGCTGTCGGGGTGGCCAGCGCCACCGTGGCGCTGCTTGGACTGGCGTTGCTGGGGCTGTGTGTGCCGGCTTCGCGACTGGTGGCGCAATGGGTTGAGGGCAAGGCGCACACCTTCACCGTTGGTGGCGCGGTTTTTGTCGGTATTCTGGCGGCGCCCTGGCTGGTTCTGGCCATCAACGCCGTAGTGGGGCGGCAACTGTTGCCACCGCTGGCGACCCTGGCGGCGCTGGCGCTGGCCTACGCCTTTGGCGAGGGCTTCGGCCGGCTGGCCTGTATCAGCTTCGGCTGCTGTTATGGTCGGCCACTGGCCCAGAGTGGCCCTTTGGTCCGTCGGCTGTTCGGGCGTTTTCCGCTGGTATTTGAAGGCACAACCCGCAAGATCGCCTATGCCAGCGGTTTACAGAACACGGCGGTCGTGCCGGTTCAGGCCCTGACCGCCCTGCTCTATGTCGGCGCCGGCCTGATGGGACTGTGGCTCTACAGCCGTGGAGCGATGCTGGCGGCTCTGCTGCTGGCAACCCTGGTCACCCAGGGCTGGCGGCTGCTGTCGGAACTGCTGCGCGCCGACTATCGTGGCGAGCGGCGCTTTAGCGCCTATCAGTGGATGGCCCTGCTGAGCCTGTTTTATCTGCCGCTGGTGGCGAGCTGGCTGCCGCCGGGGCCGCAGCTGCCAGTCGATTTGCTGACGGGGCTGCGTGGCCTGTGGCACCCGGCCATCCTGTTGCTGGCGGCCGTGCTCTGGTGGCTACTGTTTCTCTATACCGGCTGTAGCCGCGTGACCGGCGCCATCCTGCAGTTTCACGTCCGGCGTGAGCGGATCTGATCGGCGTTTTGGCGGCTTGCATGCGGCCCGTCAAATCCGGCGGCTTCTCGGCCGTCTGCTGTGGGCGGGTTCCAGCCCGCGGCGTCTGGCGCTGGCACTGAGCCTGGCGATTTTGCTGGGATTGATGCCGTTGCCCTGGGGCACCAGTCTGTTGTGCGCCGCCCTGGCCCTGAGTCTGCGACTGAATCTGGCGCTGATGCAGGCGGTCAATTTCGCGCTTTACCCCCTGCAGCTGGTTCTGCTGCTGCCCTTCTTTCACGCCGGTGCCTCTCTGGCCGGTGTTCCTGCCCCTGGTGCCATTCTTTCGCTGTCTGCCCTGCTTGATCTGTCGCGAATGGCCGGTACGCTGGCACCGTTGGCCTTTGCCGCCGCTGGCGCGTTGCTGCTCTGGTTGCTGGCAGCGCTGCTGCTGTGGCCTGTGCTCTATGGGCTGTCGTTGTACGCGTTGCAACGGCTGGCCCACCAGCGCAGTGCTGACGATTTCGCTGAACTGGAAAAGTAACGCCGCGCTGCTGCGGTGCCGCGGTCTTTTTGCTATACTTCACCAGAATTCTGGCGGGTAGCGCAGGTGCTGCCGCTGCTGGACTGAGGGTTGCCCTTTTCCGGTGAGTCGCATTATGTCCGCGCTTCGGCTCTCTTCTTCTCTGACACCGCTGGAGGCTTATGCCCGGCAGGCCCCCTGGCCGCAGGGCTTGACGGTGTTGCGACCGCTCGCCGGCAACGGGCGCGCTTTGGCTGGAGAGCGGCAGGGTGACAGTCGTGATCGTGTCAGCCTCAGTGGTGCGGCGCGCCAACAGGCCGATGAGGCGAAAACCGCCACGGCACCGGTTGCTGGCGAGGCGGAGGAGAAGACGTCAGTGGCCGCAGCCGCAGCGCCCCAGACCCAGCTGACCACGGCCGAACTGGAACAGGTGCGGCAGCTGCAGCAGCGTGATCAGGAGGTGCGGGTTCACGAAGCGGCCCATGCCGCCGCCGGCGGCCCCTATGCCGGTGCGCCGACCCTGCGCTACGAAACCGGTCCCGATGGCCGCCGCTACGCGGTTGAAGGGGCCGTCAATGTCGATCTGGCGGCCGTGGCGGGTGATCCTGCGGCCACCATCGAAAAGATGGCCGTCATTGAGCGGGCTGCCCTGGCGCCGGCTCAACCGTCCGCTCAGGATTATCGGGTGGCGGCGCGGGCACGTCGCCAGGCGGCCAGCGCGCGGCAGGAACTGGCCGAACAGCAACGGGCCGCACCGCAGATGGCCCAGGTCGCGGCGGCCTACAGCCGCATGGCCGGCCGGGCGGCCGACACGGCGACAGAGCCCGGTCATGCGGCCGCAGCCGCCATTTCCGCCCGGCTTGACGGGCCGGGCTTGCGGGCATAGGCGATGCCGCCGCCAGCCGGCTGTCGATAGACGTTTGGCGCGCCCGGGCCTAGCAGGCTGTTGAAAAACAGCCTGCTGGAGCCCATGGACGGGCGACCAAAATCAATCATTACTTGGTAATGGATTGATTTTGTGAGCAAGACGGAAATCGCATTTTCGGCTTGCGTCGTTGAAAAAGCCCCGGATGGGACTTTTTCAACATCCTGCTAGGCGCGATGCTGTTTCTTCCGCAGTTGTTATAAACAGGAACAATCTGGTTTGTGCTCCTGCTGGTGATGGCAGAGCTACACAGCCCTGGACTGCTGTTGCTCTGCCATCGTTTCGTGGCCTCGACGCTTGCGGACCTTGTTTCATGGCCTGATCCTGGCCTGCCTGCCTGTGCGTTTTTGCCTGGCTTGTCCTCCCTGATGCCGGTTGTAAAGGGCTCCGGGGTGTGCAATTGCCGGGCGGCGGAAATCCTTTCTCCCTGATCCCGGCAGCCATGGGCTTTGTGCCCGCTTTGGTGCTGCGCCCTGACGAGGCCGCATGGACGTTCTTGATCACCACAATGTTACCGTATTGCTGTTGTCTCTCGGGTTGCTGCTGGCAGCGGCGCGGTTGCTGGGGGAGCTGGCACGTTCTGTCAACCTGCCGGCGGTGCTGGGTGAAATCCTCGCCGGCATTCTGGCCGGACCGACGGTACTCGGTGCTGTTGCGCCCGCGATTCATGCCTTTCTGTTCCCTTGTGTCGGCGGTTGCGCGCTGGCCTTTGATGGTCTGACAACGTTGGCCATCGTGCTGTTTTTGCTGGTGGCTGGCATGGAGGTCAATCTGTCGGCGGTCTGGCGCCAGGGCAAGACCGCGTTGTGGGTCGGCCTGGCCGGCATGGCGTTGCCCTTTGCCCTGGGGTTTGCCGCCGCCTGGTGGCTGCCGCAACTGATGGGTCACCAGGCCGGCGCGCCCCGGCTCGCCTTTGCCCTGTTCATGGCCACGGCGCTGTCGATATCGGCCCTGCCGATCATCGCCAAGATCCTGATGGATCTGAACATCTATCGGAGCGATCTGGGCGTGACGGTGGTGGCGGCGGCGGTGCTCAACGATCTGCTCGGCTGGTTGGTGTTTGCCGTCATTCTCGGGTTGCTCGGCGCCGGTGGTGGGCTGCCGGTCGGCTATACCATCGGCCTGACCCTGCTCTTTACCCTGATGATGCTGACGCTGTTCCCCTGGGCCATTCATCGTGCATTGCCCTGGATACAGGCCCATACCAGCTGGCCCGGCGGGGTGCTGGGTTTTGCCCTATCCCTGTGTCTGTTGGCCGCGGCCTTCACCGAATGGATCGGCATCCATGCCATCTTCGGCTCTTTTCTCGCCGGCGTGGCCTTGGGCCATTCGAGCCATCTGCGCGAACGCACCCGCACCACCATCGAGCAGTTTGTATCCTTCATCTTCGCGCCGCTGTTTTTTGCCAGCATTGGTCTGAAGGTCAATTTTCTCGACCACTTCAATCCATTGCTGACCCTGACGGTGCTGGTGCTGGCCCTTTGCGGTAAGATTCTTGGCAGCACGCTCGGCGGCCGGGGTGCCGGCCTGCCGTGGCGCGATGCCCTGGGGATCGGTTTCGGCATGAGTGCCCAGGGCACCATGGGCATTATTCTGGGTGTGCTGGCGTTGCAGTATGGTCTGATCAGTCAGACGGTTTTTGTGTCGCTGGTGATCATGGCGCTGGTGACCTCGCTGCTGAGTGGCCCGGCCATGCAGGCCGTGCTGCGGCTGAAAAAGGCCCGCCGCTTTGTCGATTACCTGGCGCCGAGCGGTTTTGTGTTGCGGCTCAAGGCGGCGGATCGCTGGCAGTTGATCGAGGAGTTTGCTCAGCTGGCGGCGCCCCTGGCGGGGTGCGCGGTGACGGAGATTGCCGCTCTGGTGCGGCAGCGCGAACAGGTGATGGCCACCGGCATCGGCAAGGGCCTGGCCGTGCCGCACGCCCGGCTGGAGGGCCTGGCCGAGCCGCTGGTGCTGGTGGGGCTGGCGCCCCTGGGGATCGATTTCGACGCGCCCGATGATCTGCCAGCCATGCTGATTTTCTTCATCCTCACGCCGCAGGACGACAGCGGTATCCAGCTGGAGATTCTTGCCGACATTGCCGGCACCTTCAAGAGCCGGCCGATGCGCGAAAGCTGTCTGCAGGTGAGCAGCTATACCGAATTTCTCGCGCTGGTGCGCAGTGGCCAGGCCCATTGAGCCAGTGGCCACCCCGGTTTCGCCGCCGATTTTCGTGCCGGGTCAGCAGAACAGGCCGATCAGCATGCGCGTTCCCATCAGTACCAGGAACAGGGCGAACACCTTCTTAAGCCGCGTTACCGGCAGGCTGTGGGCCAGCCGGGCTCCCAGCGGCGCGGTCAACACACTGGCCAGGGCGATGCCGGCCAGGGCCGGCAGGTAGATGAAGCCGAGGCTGCCGCCGGGCAGGTTGGTTACCGCCAGGCCGTTGAGCAGGTAGCCGGAGGCGCCGGCCAGGGCGATGGGAAAGCCGATGGCGGCGGAACTGCCGACAGCGCGATGCAGTGGCAGGTTGCACCAGACGAGAAAGGGTACCGATAGGCTGCCGCCGCCGATGCCAACCAGGCTAGACACGCCACCGATGAGGCTGCCGGCGCCGAACATGCCGGCAAAGCCCGGCAATTCGCGGCCGGGATGGGGCCGCTTGTTGCGCAGCATCTGTACAGCGACGTAGAACAGGAAGCTGACGAAGAAGATACTGAGAAAGCGACTCGACAGCTGGGCCGCCAGATAGCTGCCGGCAAAGGTGCCGGTCAGAATGCCTGGCGCGATGGCCCGCACCGCTGCCCAGTGAACCGCACCGCGGGCATGGTGGGCGCGCAGGCTCGACAGCGAGGTGAACAGGATGCTGGCCAGCGAGGTGCCCAGCGCCAGATGCAGGATGTAGCTCTCCGGCATCTGTTGCGAACTGAAGGCAAAGGCCAGCAGCGGCACGATGATGACACCGCCGCCGACACCGAGCAGTCCGGCCATGACCCCGGCGATGGCGCCGGTGGCCAGATAAAACAGAAAAAACAGCATGACAGCCTCCAGCTTGGGTGCCACGGCAAACGGTTTGGGTCGTGGCACAATAAAGAATTTTCGCGACCGGTTCTCCGGCCAAGGGCTTCATTGGCGGCTTGCCCGTCGGGGGACTGGGCGGCCAGCAATGCTGAATGTGGCAGCGACAAACGATAGACAGGCACAGTGGCGGCTGTCAAAGAGTAAAAAATCCCTTGTGGGGGATGTTTTGTGCCAGGGCTGCTGTCGGCCGGTCGGTTTCTGCTATACTTGCCCGGTTAGCCCGTTGTCATGTTTCCCGGTTCAGCAGGAGCCCCCATGCTTGCCACCCTTTATTCCGGAGCCCTGATCGGCATCGACGCCTATCCCGTCGAGGTCGAAATTGATGTTGCCCAAGGCCTGCCCCAGTTTGCCACCGTCGGTCTGCCGGAAGGCGCCGTCAAGGAGTGCAAGGACCGGGTCAAATCGGCCATCAAGAACAGTGGCTACGATTTTCCCGTGCGCCGCATCACCGTCAATCTGGCCCCGGCCGATATTCGCAAGGATGCCGCCTCTCTCGACCTGCCGGTCGCTGTCGGGATTCTGGCGGCCACCGGCCATGTGCCGGAACGGGCGCGGCGCTTTCTCTATATGGGCGAACTGTCCCTTGATGGCCGCATCAAGCCGGTGCGGGGCTGTCTGGCCGTGGCGGTGGCGGCGGCCGACTGGCCGGTCGAGGGGTTGATTCTGCCGGCGGAAAATGCCGCCGAGGGCGCGGTCGTGGGTGCAGTGCCGGTCTATGGGGTGGAGGATCTGGCCCAGGTGGTGGAGTTTCTCAACGATCCGACCTGCCTGACGGCAACGCCGCCGCCCGTTGGTAACGCGGCGGTGTTGCTACCGGAAGGGGCCGAGGATTTCAGCGAGGTGCGCGGCCAGCAGCAGGTTAAGCGGGCGCTGGAGGTCGCGGCCGCCGGCAGCCACAACTTGCTGATGATCGGTCCGCCAGGGAGCGGCAAGACCATGCTGGCACGGCGCCTGCCGACCATTCTACCGCCGCTGAATTTCACTGAAGCCCTTGAAACCACGCGGATTCATTCTATCAGTGGCCTGTTGCCACGGGCCGATGCCCTGGTACGGCAACGCCCTTTTCGGTCACCGCACCACAGCATTTCCGATGCCGGCCTGATCGGTGGCGGCGCGGTGCCGCGGCCCGGTGAGGTGTCGCTGGCCCATAATGGCGTGCTGTTTCTTGACGAATTGCCGGAATTCAAGAAGAACCTGCTGGAGATGTTGCGCCAGCCGCTGGAGGATGGCCGGGTCAGCATCAGCCGGGCGGCCCAGAGTCTTACCTTTCCGGCCTCGTTCATGCTGGTGGCGGCGATGAACCCCTGTCCCTGTGCCTATCTGGGCGATCCGCAGCATCCCTGCCGTTGTACGCCGCTGGCCCTGCAGCGCTATCGCAGCCGCCTGTCCGGGCCGCTGCTTGACCGAATCGATTTGCAGGTGGAGGTGCCCCGCGTCAGCTACCAGCAGCTGGCCGGCGGTGCCGAGCCGGAAGCCTCGGCCACCATCCGCGCCCGGGTTGAAACGGCCCGGCAGTGCCAGCAGCAGCGGCTGGCGCCCTACGGTTTGCACACCAACAGTCAGATGCAGGCGCGTCATCTGCGCCGTTTTTGTGCGCTTGACGAGGAAGGCCATCGTCTGTTGCAGCAGGTGACGGATCGGTTGGGGCTGTCGGCCCGCAGCCATGGCCGGATTCTCAAGGTGGCGCGCACCATCGCCGATCTGGCCGGGGCCGAGCGCATTGCTGTCGCCCATCTGGCCGAAGCGGTGCAATACCGGGGACTGGAGCGGTTGCCGGGAGGGCGGGATGAGCGCTAAACGGACGGTGCCGGCCAAGCGCCGCCCGGCAACCTCAAGGCGAAAAAAACCGGTCGCGCGCCCCAGTCGGCCGCGCTGGTTGCGTTTTGTGCTGGCCCTGCTGACGTTTGTTGTGCTGCTGCTGCTGCTTGATCAGCTGCTGCGCTACAGCCGGCCGCCGGCCGGCAGTCTGTTGCACAGTCTGCAGCGTTTTCATGCGCGTCTGCGTGTGTCACAGCCGGTCGCCGTGCCCGGCGCCACGCCCCCGGCCGCGCCGCTGCCCGTTGTGCGCCCGTCGCAGCCGGAGGTGTCCCGCCGTCCAGGCGCGGCGCCGCCAGCCAGCGTCGATGCCCTGATCGAGCTGCACCAGCAATCCGCACCGGCCAGCGGTCCGCGCTATCTGTATCTCAACGAGGCGGGGGAGCTGATGTTTGCCGACCAGCTGGAGCAGATTCCGGCGCCGCTGCGTGCCACGGCCCAGCCGCTTGCCGGCTCAGGCTCAAGGTAGGGTGCCGTAGATTTCCGGCCGCCGGTCGCGGAAGCAGGGGATTTGGCTGCGGTAGCTGAGCATTTCCTCGGCGCTGAAGGTGGCGATTAGGTCCGTGTCGTGCTCGCCGGCTTCGGCCAGGACCTCGCCGCGCGCTGACAGCAGCAGGCTCATGCCGAAGAAATCGAGCTTGCCCTGCACGCCGCAACAGTTGGCGGCGGCGACAAACAGCTGGTTTTCGATGGCGCGGGCGCGCAGCAGGGTGCGCCAGTGTTCCTGGCGCGGCTTGGGCCATTCCGCCGGCAGGCAGATGATGGCGGCGCCTTCGAGGGCCATTTTGCGGAACAGCTCGGGAAAGCGCAGGTCGTAGCAGATGGCGACGCCGATACGGCCGAGCCGGGTCGGCACCACACAGGTGCGGTCGCCGGCGGCCAGAAAGCGGTCCTCGCCCATGGTGGAGAACAGGTGCAGCTTGCGGTAGTGGCCGACGAGGGTGCCGGCGTCGATGGTGTAGGCGCTGTTATAGAGCCGGCCACCATCCTGCTCCACCAAGCTGCCGACGATGACCAGTTGGTGGCGGCGGGCGACCTCGGCCAGTGCCGTCAGGATGGCCGGCGTGCGCTGCGCCAGCTGATCGAGCTGACGGTAGGCGTAACCGGTGCTCCACATCTCCGGCAGGACCACCAGCTGCGCGCCCTGGCCGGCAAGGCGTTCCAGGGCAGCCAGGGCGGTCTGCAGGTTGGCGTCACAGTCACCCAGTTGGATGTTGAACTGGGCGATGCCGGCGACAATGTCCTGATTCAGGGCCTGTTTCATGGTGGGATTCCTTTTGGCTGGCGGTAGAATTCGCTGCCCTGTGGCAGGGCGCCATCATAGCCCAGGGCCGCTGTCGGCCGCAAGCCGCGGCGCGGGATTGCGTCCCTTGAGGGGGATTACCTGATGTGGAAGATCTGCAACATAAAAGGCAAAAAGTCCCACATGGTGCTTCAAGGGTTGACAGTGGCGCGAAGCCGGTGCTATGAAGATGAGCCCTGAAAGTCGAAAAACAACGCAAAATCGTTGATCTATGCCAGAAGCCCGCCTGTCGGCGGGTGTTGCCAGCCTCAGCGTACCAATGACCGGCACACCGAACAGGGTGCCGATTTTGTTATGTTTATTCCGGTGTCAGCCCGGCCGCGAGACAGGTCACTGTCGGGTGGTTTCATACCTTTTTTATTTCATGCTACGGGGGAAAATGTGAAGAGTCTGTTGACCGTTTTGTTCAGCCTGGCCGCCCTGCCGGCCCTGGCCAGTGAAGGCGGCGGCGCCGTGCGCGACCTGACCGGTAGTGGTTTGGCCGTGCTGGCGCTGGCGCTGTTTGTCGGCGCCTATGCCTTGGTGATTCTGGAAGAGAAGCTGCACCTGCGTAAAAGCAAGCCGGTGCTGCTGGCTGCCGGAATCATCTGGATCCTGGTGGCGATCACCTACAAGAGCCTGGGCGAGCCTGACCATGCCCACCATGCGATTCTGCACAATCTGGTGGAATACGCCGAGCTGTTCTTGTTCCTGCTTGCCGCCATGACCTACATCAATGCCATGGAGGAGCGCAACGTGTTTCAGGCGCTGCGCTCCTGGCTGGTGTCGCGCGGCTTTTCGCTGCGGGTCATCTTCTGGCTTACCGGCCTGCTGGCCTTCTTCATCTCGCCGGTGGCGGACAATTTGACCACCGCCCTGCTGATGGGCGCGGTGGTGATGGCCGTGGGCGGCTCGAACCAGCGCTTTGTCGTCATGGCCTGTATCAACGTGGTGGTCGGTGCCAATGCCGGTGGCGCGTTCTCACCCTTTGGCGACATCACCACCCTGATGGTGTGGCAGAAGGGCATGGTCGAATTCAGCGAATTCTTTGCCCTGTTCCTGCCGTCGCTGGTCAACTGGCTGGTGCCGGCCACGATCATGAACTTCCTGATCAGCAAGGAAAAACCCCAGGCCCTGGACGAAAAGGTGCAGATGAAGTTCGGCGCCAGACGGGTCATCATTCTGTTCCTGTGCACCATCGTCACGGCAGTATCGTTCCACAACTTCCTGCATCTGCCGCCGGCTGCCGGCATGATGCTGGGTCTGGGCTATCTGGGCTTTTTCTCCTACTACATCAAGAAGCGCGAGCATGCGGCCCTGATGGCTGAGGCACCGCTGCACATGGATCTGAGCGGCGAGGAGGATGAGCACGGCTACGACATCTTCCGTGAGATCGCCCGTGCCGAATGGGATACGCTGCTGTTCTTCTATGGCGTTATCCTCTGCGTCGGTGGTCTGGGCCAGTTCGGCTATCTGGCCATGGCGTCGCAGGCCATGTATCATGATCTGGGCGCCTTCAATGCCAACGTGCTGGTCGGTATTCTCTCGGCCATCGTTGACAACATTCCGGTGATGTTCGCCGTGCTGAGCATGGAGCCGCACATGTCCCACGGTCACTGGCTACTGGTGACCCTGACGGCCGGTGTGGGCGGCAGCCTGCTGTCCATCGGTTCGGCTGCCGGTGTTGCCCTGATGGGTACCGCCCGCGGCATCTACACCTTCGGTCGCCATCTGGTGTTTACGCCGGCGATTGCTCTGGGTTACGCTGCCAGCATCGCCGTCCACATGCTGATCAACGGCAAGTATTTCCACTGACGCCATTGCGCTGCTTGAGGCAGTGCCGCGTCCCTTGTTCCGTGGCGCCGGGGTCTTAGCCGACCCCGGCGCTTTTTCGTCTGTCGGGAGAGTGCGCCGTGGCTGGTCTTTATCTGCATCTGCCCTTCTGCCGCAGCAAATGCCACTATTGCGATTTCTATTCACGCCCCCTGCCGGCACCGCAGGCGCTGCAGCGCTATGTGACGGCGCTGTGCCGCGATCTGCAGATGGCGCTGCTGCCACCCTCGCTGACGGCGCTGCCGTTGACAAGCCTGTTCTTCGGCGGCGGGACGCCCTCGCTGCTGACGCTGGCGCAACTGGAGCAGCTGCTGACAGCAAGCCGGGCGCGGCTGGGTTGGGCGGACGACATCGAAATCAGCCTGGAGGTCAACCCGGCGACGGTGGATGATGTCTGGCTGCGCGGCGCCCGCCGTCTTGGCCTGAATCGACTGTCTGTCGGGGTTCAGTGTTTCGATGACACCGTGCTGCAGCGGCTGGGGCGCTGCCATGATGGCGCGGCCGCAGTGGCACTGGTGCAGGCCGCCCGCCAGGCCGGCTTCGACAATATCGGCCTTGATCTGATGTTTGCAGTGCCGGGGCTGCCGCCGCACGGGCAACTCGAATGGGTCAAGCGGCTGGCACCGGAACACCTGTCGCTCTACGGCCTGACCATCGAGCCGGGCACGCCGTTGGCGCGCGAGGCGGCCGCTGGCCGCTTCACGGCGGAGTCGGAGGAGGCCTACTGCACCCAGTACCTGTTCTGGCACGAGCAACTCAGCGCCCTGGGCTACGACCACTATGAAATCGCCAACTATGCCCGGCCGGGCCGCGCCTGCCGCCACAATCTGGCTTATTGGCAGCGCCACCCCTATCTGGGGTTGGGGGCCGGGGCACACAGCTTCTTTGCCGAGGATCAGGGTCAGCGCTGGGCGGCCGCCGACGACTGGCGCGGCTACTGCCGGGCGGTCGAAACGGGGACCGCGCCGCGCCAGCTGATCGAGACCTTCAGCGCCGACCAGGCGCGCAGCGAATGGGTTTATCTGCGGTTGCGTACCGCCGCCGGCGTTGACGAGGTGGAATTTCGCCGGCTGTTTGGCGCGGACTTCGCCTCCTGCTTTGCCGCGGCGGTGCAGTTCTGCGGTTCTCGGTTGCAGCGGCAGCAGGGCGTCTGGCGCATGGCGGCGCCGGACTGGCTGCTGTTTGACCACCTGGTCAGCCCTTTTCTGTCGTAGCTTGCTGGCGGTGGTTTTTGGCCGGCTGTCTTGACAAAGATCAGGGCCGTTGTTATGTTCTGCCCTGTTAGCACTCGGCGGCAGAGAGTGCTAACAGTGGAGGGCCAGCAGCTGCCGGCCCAGGCGCTGGCCCCCGGTGATGAAAGCGGCTATGGAACTCAACGAGCGCAGTCTGAGCATTCTCGAAGCGATCATCGAAGGCTATATTGCCTCGGGGGAACCCATGGGCTCGCGCACCATTGCGCGCCAGCATCCGCAGATGCTGTCGCCGGCGACGGTGCGCAATGTCATGGCCGACTTGGAGGAAATGGGCTACATCGTATCGCCCCATACCTCGGCCGGCCGGGTGCCGACGGACAAGGGCTACCGTTTCTATGTCGATTCGATGTTGCAGGTGCGCGACCTGACGGAGGCCGAACGCCTCTGTATCGATGCCCACTGTGCCGCCAGCGGCCTGCAGCCGCAGCAGTTGCTCAAACGGGCCGGTCATGTGCTGTCGAAGATGTCGCATTATACGGGTTTGGTGCTGGCACCGCGCTTTTCCGCCACCACCTTCCGCCACATTGAATTTGTGCCCCTGTCGCAGAATCGGCTGCTGGTGATCTTCGTATCGCAAAGCGGCGTGGTGCAGAACAAGATTATCGAAACCAGCGACGATATGCCCGATGTGCGCGAACTGGAGCAGGTGACCAACTACCTCAACCAGTCGCTTGGCGGTCTGACCATTGCCCAGGTGCGGGGCCGGCTGGTGGCGCAGATGCGGGAAGAAAAGGCGTTGTATGACCGCCTGTTGGCCCGGGCGCTGTCGTTGTCGAGCCAGGTATTCGGTGATGATATCGAGGGCGATCTGTTTATCGAAGGCGCCGCCAACATGCTCGATCAGCCCGATTTCACCGATATCGCCAGCATGAAGCGGCTGTTCAAGGCCTTTGAACAGAAACGGCATCTGATTGAACTGCTTGATCGTACCCAGCAGGCCCAGGGCGTGCAGATCTATATCGGCAGCCAGTCGCCGTATCAGGATTTTGAAGGCTGCAGTCTGATTACCGCCACCTATACCAATGGCAAGCAGACCCTAGGCTCCCTGGGGGTCATCGGTCCGAGCCGGATGGCCTACGCCCAGGTGGTGCCGGTGGTGGATTACACCGCCCGGCTGGTGAGTCGGATGCTGGAGCGCGAACTGGAATAACCCTGCTGGCGTGGCAAGAACGCACCCGCGGTGGCGTTGCGGCAACGGTTGTGCGGTTTGCCTTTGGCGTTTTTTGTTTCGCCATCTAACCGGATGCTTTTTGTCAAGGCATCAACCCTGAGTGAGAGGAATGGACGTGTCTGAAGAAAAATCGCAGCCGCAGCAGGCTGCTCCCCTGACCGGAACCGAAGCGGAAACATCCACCAACGGCCAGTCCGAGGCGTCCTGCGCCGGCCTTGAGGAAGAGGTGTCGTTGGTGCCGGCAGCCCAGCTGCAGGCCTGCCGCGAGGAACTGGCGACCCAGAAGGATCAGTACCTGCGGGCGCGCGCCGATCTGGAAAACTATCGCCGGCGCGTGCAGCGCGAAAAAGAGGATCTGCAGCGTTATGGCAACGAACAGTTGCTGCGCGAGATTCTGCCGGTGGTGGACAATCTTGAACGCGCTCTGGCCCACGCCCGAACCCAGGATATCCCGGTCGAGGGGCTGATCACCGGAGTGGAAATGACGCTGGAGCAGTTCCAGCGGGTATTGGACAAATTTCAGGTGCGGCCGGTGGCGGCCCTGCAACAGCCCTTTGATTCGGCCTGTCACGAGGCCATGGGGCAGGTGGAGCGGGAAGATTGCCCGCCGAACACGGTGGTGGAAGAGATGCAGCGTGGCTATATGCTGAATGACCGTTTGTTGCGTCCGGCTCTGGTTCTGGTGTCCAAGGCAGCGGCACCGGCAGGCGCCGCTGCGGCGGATGCCTGATACGAGCCCGGACAGCAGGCTATAACAAAGGAGACTACAGACCATGGGAAAAGTAATCGGAATCGATTTGGGCACCACCAACTCCTGCGTTGCCGTGATGGAGGGAGGGGAGCCGATCGTTATCGCCAATGCCGAAGGCGCTCGCACCACGCCGTCAATGGTGGCCTTCACCGAAAGCGGTGAGCGGCTGGTGGGCCAGCAGGCCAAGCGCCAGGCCGTGACCAACCCGGAAAATACCCTGTTTGCCATCAAGCGTCTGATCGGGCGCAAGTTCGATTCCGACGCCGTGCGCAAGGATATCGAAATCAGCCCGTTCAAGATTGTCAAGGCCGACAATGGCGATGCCTGGGTCGAGGCCCGTGGCAAGAAATACAGCGCGCCGGAAATTTCTGCCATGGTGTTGCAGAAGATGAAGCAGGCGGCGGAGGACTTCCTGGGCGAAAGCGTGACCGAGGCGGTGATCACCGTGCCGGCCTACTTCAACGATTCGCAGCGCCAGGCCACCAAGGACGCCGGCAAGATCGCCGGTCTGGAGGTATTGCGCATCATCAACGAGCCGACCGCGGCGGCGCTGGCCTACGGTCTTGACAAGAAGAAGGATGAAAAGATCGCCGTTTTCGACCTGGGCGGCGGCACCTTCGACGTGTCGATCCTGGAACTGGGTGACGGCGTGTTCGAGGTCAAGTCGACCAATGGCGACACCTTTCTCGGGGGCGAGGATTTTGACCAGCGTGTCATCGATTATCTCGCCGATGAGTTCAAAAAGGAGCAGGGTATCGATCTGCGCAAGGACAAGATGGCCCTGCAGCGCCTGAAGGAAGCGGCGGAAAAGGCCAAGTGCGAGCTGTCCTCCTCGGTCGAAACGGATATCAACCTGCCCTTTATTACCGCTGACCAGAGCGGGCCGAAGCATCTCAACCTCAAACTCAGCCGCGCCAAGCTGGAAAGCATCTGCGCCGACCTGATCGGCAAGCTTGAAGGCCCCTGCCGCACAGCGCTCAAGGATGCCGGGCTGTCGGCCTCTGAGATCGACGAGGTGATTCTGGTCGGTGGCATGACGCGCATGCCGGCAGTGCAGGAGAAGGTCAAGACCATCTTCGGCAAAACGCCCAACAAGGGGGTCAATCCCGACGAGGTGGTGGCCATCGGCGCCGCCATTCAGGGTGGCGTGCTCAAGGGCGAGGTCAAGGACGTGCTGCTGCTCGATGTGACGCCGCTGTCGCTGGGCATCGAGACCCTCGGTGGCGTGATGACCAAGCTGATCGAGAAAAACACCACCATTCCGTGCAAGAAGAGCCAGATCTTTTCTACCGCGGCGGACAATCAGCCGGCCGTGTCGGTTCACGTGCTGCAGGGCGAGCGTGAAATGGCCGGTGACAACAAGACCATCGGGCGCTTCGAGCTGGTCGGCATTCCGCCGGCGCCGCGGGGCGTGCCGCAGGTGGAGGTAACCTTCGACATTGACGCCAACGGCATCCTCAATGTCTCGGCCAAGGATATGGGCACCGGCAAGGAACAGTCCATCCGCATCACCGCCTCGTCGGGTCTGTCCGACGAGGAAATCGAGAAAATGGTGAAGGATGCCGAATCACACGAGGCCGAGGACAAGAAAAAGCGTGCTCTGATCGAGGCCCGCAATCAGGCCGATAGCCTGGTCTACAGCACGGAGAAATCCCTCGCCGAGCACGGCGACAAGGTGGATGGCGAAACCAAGAGCGGCATTGAAAAGGCGCTGGAGAATGTCAAGGAAGCCATCAAGGGCGAGGACACCGATGCCATCAACAAGGCCGTCGAGGCTTTGGCCCAGGCGTCGCACAAGCTGGCCGAGGTAATGTATGCCCAGGCCCAGCAGAATCCGGCGGGCGAGGGTGGCGAAGCCCCCAAGGCCGAGCCGGCCAGCGGCGATGACGTGGTTGACGCTGAATTCGAGGAAGTCAACGACGACAAGAAAAAGTAGGCGCCAGACCTGAGAACGTGCGGGCCGCCAGCAGGCGGCCCGCCTGATCCGGCCAGCTTCTTCAGCCGATCAGCGCCACGCATTGCAGGGGCACAAACAGCTGTGCCCCTGCTGTTTGTAAGCCATCCACGGGAAGGAACGACCCTTGGCAAACGGCAAACGTGATTATTATGAAATCCTTGGGGTCAACCGTAATGCCAGCGAGGCTGAAATTAAAAAGGCCTACCGCCAGCTGGCTATCAAGTACCACCCCGACAAGAATCCTGGCGATCGTCAGGCCGAGGAACGGTTCAAGGAGCCCAGCGAGGCCTACGCCGTGCTGTCCGATGCCCAGAAGCGGGCCAGCTATGATCAGTTTGGCCATGCCGGTGTCGACGGTAACGGAGGTTTTTCCAGCGGCGGCTTTCGCGGCAGTCCGTTCGAAGACATCTTTGGCGACATTTTCGGCGACATTTTCGGCGGTGGTCGTGGTCAGCGCGGCGGCCGCGGCCAGCGTGGCGACGATCTGCGCTATAATCTGAGCATCAGTTTCGAGCAGGCGGCATTTGGCACCGAAACCAGTATCCAGATCCCCCGCCATCACAGCTGTCCCACCTGCGGTGGCAGCGGCGCCAAGCCGGGCACCAGTCCAAAGGTGTGTTCGACCTGCGGCGGTGTCGGTCAGGTCCGTTATCAGCAGGGCTTTTTTCAGCTGACTCGCCCCTGCCCCGATTGTGGCGGCAGCGGCAGCCGGATTGAACAGCCCTGTCCCGATTGCCATGGCAGCGGCCGGGTCAAGGAAAAACGCAAGGTTTCGCTGAAGATTCCCGCCGGGGTTGAAACCGGCACCCGCCTGAAACTGGCCGGCGAGGGAGAGAGCGGCCTGCACGGTGGCCCGCCGGGTGATCTGTATGTTGTTCTGACGGTGGAGGAACACCCGATTTTTCACCGCGAAGGGCGCAATGTCATTTGTGAAATGCCGATTTCTTTCGCCCAGGCGGCCCTTGGTGGTGAGATCGAGGTGCCGACCCTGGAAGGTCGTGTGCGGATGAAGGTGCCCGCGGGAACCCAGTCGGGCAAGGTGCTCAAGCTTTCCGGCAAGGGCATTGTCGATCTGCAAGGCAGTCGGCGCGGTGACCAGCTGGTGGTGCTGCGGGTTGAGACACCAACGAAGCTTACGGCGCGTCAGCGTGAATTGCTGGAGGAGTTTGCCCGTGAGTCGGGAGACGATGTCCATCCGCTCGGCAAGAGTTTTCTTGACAAGGTGAAAGAAATCTTTGATTAGGTAATTTCAGTTATTTCAAGACTTTTTAGCCCAATGAAGCAGTGGCTGAAGCGGGCTTGGCTGTGCTAAGATCAAGGCCGCGTGGTTTGCTGTATCACAGAACCACGCGGCTTTTTTCTTTGTCCTGCCGCAGGAGCGTGCTCGGTGGCTTGTCGAGGAGTGCTTGTTGCCATGATGCTGGGAAGAGGAATCGCTCTGGTCGCTTTGTTGCTGGTCCTGCTGCCGGCGGCCTGGCCGGGCGGGGCGCGGGCACAGGACGGTGCGGCTGAACCCTTGGCGGCGGTGCGGCAGCTGGTGGCGACAGGCCAGATAGACGCGGCCCAGTCGCAGTTGCGGCAACTGCTGCTGGAAAGCACAGAGGATGTCGTGCGGCAGGAGGCCATGACGCTGCTGGCCGATCTGCTGTGGCAACAGCAGTTGCCCGAACAGGCGTTGGCCTATGCCCGCCGCTTGCCGCCGGCGGCGTTGTCGCCGGATTTGTGGCAGGCCCTCGTCGCCGAACAGATTTCCCTTGGCCAACTCGATGCGGCCCAGCAGTTGCTTGACCGTCGGCCAGTGCCGACCAATGCCGCGTCAGCGCCTGAACGGCTGCGGTTGCAGCTGCGCCTGGCGCAGGCCCGTGGCCAGCAACTGCAGGCCCTGATGCTCTACAGTCAGCTGTTGCAGCAGCCGGCGCCGGCCGACGAAGAGCTGTGGCACGAACTGGAGACGCTGGTCAGGCAGCTGCCGGCGGCGGAGCGGGCCGAGGCGGAGTTCATGTTTGCCGGCACCGGCCTGGAGCCGCTGCTGCAGTTGCCTGATTTGCGCGAACAGGTTCGGCAGGCTCGACAGCTGGCGGCAGACGCGCCCGAGCGCCGGACTCTGACGCACCAACTCAGTCAATTGCTGGCTGCGGCCACCGCTCCCGCCTTGCGTCAGCAGCTGGTGACACTGCTGGGTCAGCTGAACGGGACGCCCTGGCAACGCCGGGCCATCGGGGTGCTGTTGCCGCTGACGGGGCGCTATGCGCCCTTTGGCCAGATGGTGCGCCAGGGCATGGAACTGGCAGCGGCTCAGGCGGGGGCCGATGCGGCGGAGCTGCTGTTCCGTGACAGCGCCGCCGATCCTGCCCGCGCGGTTGACGAACTGCGCCAGCTGGTGGAGCAGGAGCGGGTGCTGGCGGTTCTCGGCCCCTTGAGCAGTGAGGCGGCGCAAGCCTGTGCTCCGCTGGCCGACCAGCTGCAGGTGCCGCTGTTGAGCCTGTCGCACTGGCCCGATCTGCCCGCTCAGGGCGCCTATGTCTTCCGCCACAGCCTGACCAGTCGTCAGCAGGTCGAAACCCTGCTGGATTACAGTTTCGGCCGTCTTGGCCTGACCCGTTATGCCATTCTGCAGCCAGACAACAGCAGCGGTGAACGCTTTGCCCGGCTGTTTGCCGAGGCGGTGCGGCGGCGCGGTGGCCAGGTGCATTCCTGGCAGCGCTATGCTGAGCAGGCGACGGATTTCCGGCCGCAGTTGCTGGCCCTGCGTGATCTGCCGGCCGGGCTTGACGCCGGCAGTCTGGCGGTTGCCGACCGTGAGCAGCATAATCGGCGCCAGCAGGGTTTGCCGACGTTGGGCTTCGAGGCGCTGTTTCTGCCCGATTACGCCGAGCAGATTGCCCTGTTGGCCCCGCAGCTGGTGTATTACGGCATCGAGGGCGTTCAATTGCTGGGGATTCATGGCTGGCGTTCCGAACAGCTGCAGCAGCAGGCCGGTCCTTATGTGGCCGACGCCCTGTTCTGCGATGGTTTTTGCGCTGACGGGGCGCGACCGGCGGCGCAGCGCTTTGTCCGCGATTACCAGGCCCGTTACGGTGAACCGCCGACCTTGCTGGAGGCGCAGGGTTACGACTGTGCCCGTCTGTTGCTGCAACTGGTGCGGCAGTGCGAGGCGCCGACGCCGGCGCTGCTGCGCGAGGAACTGCTGCGGCCCGATCCCCTGCGCTATCAGGAAATGGTCAGTGGCCTGAGCGGTTTTGCCGCCGATGGCGAGGCCCAGGTGCAGCTCTGCCTGCTGCGCTTCGGCAACCGCGGCATCGAGCCGCTGCCGCCCGCCGGAGTGCCACTGCCATGACCTCCGCCCCGGTGACCGCGCCGCTGCTCCCCTTGTCTGCGCCTCTGCTGCTGGTTTTGCTTGTCAGCCTGGCGGTGGCGCTGGTCGCCGGTTTTCTGATGCATCGCAGCGATTACTGCCTGACCGGCATGGTGCGCGATCTGTTCCTGTTCCGCCGCGCCGGCCTGCTGCCGGTTCTGCTGCTGCAGATCGGCGCCACCATGCTGTTGCTCGAACTGGCGCGGCTCGGCGGTCTCTGGTCCGGCGCCGCCTTCATCACCGTCAAGCCGCTGTTGCTGACCAGTCTGATCGGTGGTGCCCTGTTCGGTTTTGGCTCGGTGCTCTGCGGCAGCTGCGTGGTCGGCTGCCTGTACAAGATGGCGACCGGCAGCCTGCTCAATTTTGTCGCCTTTCTGGCGATGGTGGCCGGTGCGACCCTGTACGCAGAATTCGCTCCCTGGTGGGAAGGGCTTACGGCCGGCTGGCCGCATCTGCCTTACAAAACCCTGCCCGAGTTGTTGCAATGGCCTGTCGCCAGCCTGGTCTGGCCGCTGATGGTTTTACTGACCCTGGCGCTGTGGCGTTACGGCCGGCAGCGCGGATTTCACCGCCGCTGCGCCGCACGCGGCTTTATCCAGCCCTGGCGCACGGCCCTGGCCTGGGCAGGCCTGACGGTGCTGTTGTGTCTTTTGGTCGGCATGCCCATGGGCATTACCTCCAGCTATGTCAAGCTGGGGTTGAGTGTGGAACAGCTGCTGCTGCCGGACCATGTGGCCGCGCTCGACTATGGTCAGCGGCTGCGGCTGGAGTATGTGGCACCGCTGCTCAATCCCCAAAGCCTTAAATTGGCGGGCCGGCTGGGGCCGGGCTGGGATGCGCTAGCCCTGCTGCAGGCACCGCTGGTTCTTGGTATTGTGCTGGGCAGCGCCTTTTCCGCCTGGCGGCTGGGCGAATGGCGCCTGGTCTGGCGGGTGCCGGCCTGGCAGTATGCTCTGGTGCTGGCAGGCGGTCTGCTGACCGGGTTGGCGGCCCGCATGGGGCCGGGCTGCAATGTGCACTATCTGTTGGGTGATTTGCCCATTCTCGGGCTCAATGCGCTGCTGTTTGTTTTGGGGCTGTTGCCGGGCGCCGCTGCCGGCGCTCTGGTGTTGCGCCAACTGTTGACCCATTTCGCGGCAGGTGACCGTGGAAATCCGTGAGTTCGATATCTGTGGCCAGGTCTGTCCGTCGGCCCTGCTGACCGCCCTGCGCGAGGTCAATCGTCATCGTCAGGCCCTGCGCGAGGGCCGGCTGATGCTGGTGCTTTATCTGGATGCGCGCGAGGCCACCCACACCATTCCCGAGGCGGTTGGCAACATGGGTTATGCAGTCAGTGTTGAACCCTGCCCGCGCGGCTACTGCCTGCGCATCGGGCGCGGCTGACGCCGTCCAGTCAAGGAGAAGGGATGCAGACCTCCGGCCCCCCCGATAGCGCCGCCTTGGCGGTCGATTCGCCAGCCAGCCTGGAGCGCCGGCTGGTGGCCTACGTCCGCGCCAAGATCGATCAGCTGCTGGCCATCATGGGCACGGCGCCGCTGCGCACGGAGGAGTTGGACGACGCCAGCCTGCTGGAAATCGATCCCATCGGCATCATTGCCGAGAGCGTCGCCCAGATGATCGAGCATCTGCACGATATTCATGACCATCTGAGTCTGGCGCACGAGGAGCTGCAGGCGGTCTTCGATGCCACCGGCGCTGCTATCGTGGTGCTCGATGACCAGCTCAGGGTACACAGCTGTAACCGGCGCGCCGCGGAGACCTTCGCTCTGGCAACCGGCGATGTGCCGCTGGCTTTTCCCTTCAGCGCCGCACTGGCTGAGCGCCTGCGGCAGCAGGAAGGCCTGCTGGAGGAGCCCGAGTATTGCCACGCTGACCAGGTGTTCCAGCTGCTGGTGGCTCCCGTGCGCGACCGGGCCGGCCAGTGCCAGCTGCGGGTGCTGGCCTTCAACGATATCACCGAACGGCGGCATAATGAGTTGATGCTGCAGGCCGCCGAAAGCCGCCTGTCGGCGATCTTCAATACCCTGATGGCCGGCATCCTGATTATTGATCCCGAAAGCCATCGCATTGTCGATGCCAATCCGATGGCGATTCGCCTGATTGGTGACCGGCGCGAACGCATCATCGGCGCGGTTTGCCACCGTTATATCTGCCCGGCGCAGCGGGGCGCCTGCCCGCTGACCGACCTGAATCAGAAGCTCGACAACGCCGAACGCATTCTGATCGATGCCTATGGCGAGCATATTCCAGTGCTCAAGACCGCTACGTTGCTTGAACTTGGCGGCAAGCAGTACATCCTGGAAAGCTTTATCGATATTCGCGCCCGCAAAAAGGCCGAAGATGCGCTGCGTGCCAGCGAGGAACGTTACCGGGCACTGTATGCCGCCATGAACGAAGGCTTGATTGTCGGCGAGTTGATCCGCAACGCTGCCGGTCGGGCGGTGGACTTTGTCCTCCATGATGTCAACCCGGCGGCCTGCCGGATTCTGCAGTACAATGCCGAGCGGCTGGTCGGCCAGCGCGCCAGCAGTCTCTACTGGCAGAAAGAAATTCCCTACCTGCGCTTGCTCGAAGCCGTTGTCGCCGATGGTGTGCCGCGTACCCAGGAAATCAGCCTGCGTGGCCGCGAGTTGCACGTGTCGCTGACGCGGCCACTGCCGCAACGCTTTGCCGCCCTGCTCACCGATGTCACGGCCACCCGTCAGGCGCAGCGTCAGATCGAGCGGCTGGCCTACTACGATGAATTGACCGGCCTGCCCAACCGGGTGCTGATTCGCGACCGGCTCAGCCAGGCGCTGGCCCAGGCGCGGCGCCAGAATGGCCTGGTGGCCGTGTTGGCCTTCGACCTCGACCAGTTCAAGAAGATCAACGATTCCCTTGGTAACAGCAGTGGCGACCGTCTGCTGGTGGCGGTGGCCGAGCGCATGACCGTACGGCTGCGCCAGGGGGACAGCCTGGCGCGCATGGGTGGTGACGAATTTGTCATTGTGCTGTCGGGCTGCGTCACCCAGCAGGATGTCATCAGCGCGGCCGTCAAGGTGCTCGATCTGATGGCTGAGCCCTTCCAGGTTGACGAGCATGAAATTGTCTGCACTGCCAGTCTGGGCATTGCCCTGTTTCCGATGGATGGCAGCGATGGCGACAGTCTGCTGAAGAATGCCGATACGGCCATGTACCAGGCCAAGGAAAACGGGCGCAATACCTATCAGTTTTACATGCCGGAGATGAACCAGCGCGCCTTTGAGCGCCTGTTTCTCAACAGCGATCTGCATCGTGCCCTCGACCGGGGCGAATTCGAGCTTTACTACCAGCCGCAACTGCGCCTGAGTGATGGCGCCGTGGTGGGGGCGGAAGCCCTGCTGCGCTGGAATCATGCCAGCAAGGGCCAGATTTCGCCGGTGCTGTTCATTCCCCTGGCCGAGGAATCCGATCTGATTCTGACCATTGGTCACTGGGTGCTGGAACAGGCCTGCCTGGCAGCGCGGCGCTGGTACAATGCCGGCTACCGCCAGCTGCGGGTAGCGGTTAATCTGTCGGCCCGCCAGTTCACCCGCAGCCTGCCGCAGACCGTGGCCCAGGTGTTGCGCCAGACGGCCCTGCCGCCCGAATTGCTGGAACTGGAGCTGACCGAAAGCCTGTTGATGGAAAAACCCGAGCAGGTGCGGGAGGTGCTTGAACAGCTGCGCGAACTGGGCACCCTGACAGCCATTGACGACTTCGGCACCGGCTATTCCTCCCTCAGCTATCTGAAGCATTTTCCCCTTAATCGCCTCAAGATCGATCGCTCTTTTGTCAAGGATCTGACCAGCGACAGCGATGATGCCGTGATCATTGAGGCCATCATCGCCCTGGCGCACAGCCTGCGGCTGCAGGTGGTGGCCGAGGGGGTTGAAACCCCGGCCCAACTCGAATTCATGCGCCGTCACGGCTGTGACGATGTGCAGGGCTACCTGCTGGGGCGGCCGATGCCGGCTGATGAATTGATGCGTTTTCTGCAGCAGCGGCCGATGCCGACTCCGGTCTGACCGGCAGTTCCTAGTTGCCATTCTTCTCCGTCGTTCTCGTCTTGACGTTCCATTGTCTTCGTTGTTCTTCCCCTCCCGATTTACAGCCGCCCTTTTTCTGGCATGCTGGCAGGAGCCTCACCCGCTGACGACAATTTTTTGACGCCAGGGGGTTGACAAGGCTGCCGGCCATGCCCAGTTTGACGGCAGTGGTCGGATGGACCGCAGAAAAGGAGACCGAAGCGATGAACATGGAAAAACTGACCCGTAACACCCAGCAGGCCCTGCAACAGGCCCAGCAGCTGGCCCGCCAGCGCCAGCATGCCGAAATTGACTGTGAGCACCTGCTGCTGGCGTTGGTGCAGGATACCCAGGGTCTGGCGCCGCGCCTGCTTGAGCGTGCCGGACTCAAGCCGGCCGGCTTGTTGGCCGCGTTGGAACAGGCCCTGGCTCACCGCCCCCAGGTGCAGGGCCGGGGTGTCGAGGAAAGCCACCTGTATGCCTCGGTGCGACTGCAGCGGCTGCTGGAGCGGGCCGAACAGGAAGCGGGCCGGCTCAAGGATGAATATCTGAGTGTCGAGCATCTGCTGCTGGCGGCGGCGACGGAGCCGAAGGACAGTGCCTTCGGTCAGCTGATTCAGCGCGCGGGGCTCGACCATGCGGCGCTGTTGCAGGCCCTGCAGCAGGTGCGGGGGCACCAGCGCGTCACCAGCGATCAGCCCGAGGGCACCTACGAGGCGCTGGAGAAATATGGCCGTGATCTGGTGGCGGCGGTACGCGACGGCAAGCTCGATCCGGTGATCGGTCGCGACGAGGAGATCCGCCGTGTTATCCGCATTCTGTCGCGCAAAACCAAGAACAACCCGGTGCTTATCGGCGAGCCCGGCGTCGGCAAGACCGCCATTGTCGAGGGCCTGGCCCAGCGCATCGTGCGCGGTGATGTGCCCGATGGCATGCGCGACAAGACCCTCTTTGCCCTTGATATGGGTTCCCTGGTGGCCGGCGCCAAATACCGTGGCGAATTCGAGGAGCGGCTCAAGGCGGTGCTGAGCGAAATCCGCAACAGCGAGGGCCGCATCATCCTGTTCATCGACGAGTTGCACACCATTGTCGGCGCCGGCAAGACCGAGGGTGCCATGGACGCCGGCAACATGCTCAAGCCCATGCTGGCCCGTGGTGAACTGCACTGTATCGGCGCCACCACGCTGGACGAGTATCGCCAGTACATCGAAAAGGATGCCGCGCTGGAGCGCCGCTTCCAGCCGGTGATGGTCGAAGCCCCCAGCGTCGAGGACAGCATCAGCATCCTGCGCGGCCTGAAGGAACGCTTCGAGGTACATCACGGCGTGCAGATTCAGGATCAGGCGCTGGTGGCGGCGGCCACCCTGAGCCAGCGCTACATCAGCGACCGCTTCCTGCCGGACAAGGCCATCGACCTGGTTGACGAAGCCTGCGCCCTGATCCGCACCGAAATGGATTCCATGCCGGCGGCCATGGACACGGCGGCGCGGCGGGTGATGCAGCTGGAGATCGAAGCGGCGGCCCTGCGCAAGGAAAAGGACGCCGCCAGCAAGGAGCGCTTGGCTGCCATTCAGGCCGAACTGGCCGAACAGAAACACATTGTCGATACCTTCAAGGCCCAGTGGGAGATCGAGAAGCAGTCGCAGCGCCAGATTCAGCAGCTGCGCGAGGACATCGAACGGCTGGGGCGCGAACTGGCCGAGGCCGAGCGCCATTATGATCTCAACCGCGCCGCCGAACTGCGCCACGGCCGTCTGCCGGAACTGGAAAAGAAGCTGCAGGCGCTGGAAGAGGAAAACCGCGAGCGGCCCGACGGCCAGCGGCTCTTGCATGAATGTGTTGGTCCCGATGAAATCGCCGGCATTGTCGCCCGCTGGACCGGCATTCCGCTCACGCGCTTGCTGGAGTCGGAGCGCGACAAGCTGCTGCATCTCGACCAGCAGCTGCATGCCCGTGTCATCGGCCAGGATGAAGCCGTTCAGCGCGTTAGCGACGCCGTCATTCGCGCTCGCGCCGGCATCAAAGACCCGCGTCGGCCCATGGGTTCCTTCCTGTTTCTCGGCCCCACCGGTGTTGGCAAGACCGAACTGGCCCGCGCCCTGGCCGAGGCCCTGTTCGACAGCGAGGAGCAGATGGTGCGCATCGACATGTCGGAATACATGGAAAAATTCAGCGTCAGTCGCTTGCTCGGCGCGCCGCCGGGCTATGTCGGCTACGAAGAAGGCGGCCAGCTCAGCGAGGCGGTGCGGCGGCGGCCCTATGCCGTGGTGCTGTTCGACGAGGTCGAAAAAGCCCATCCCGAGGTGTTCAATGTGCTGTTGCAGGTGCTCGACGATGGCCGCGTGACCGACAGTCAGGGTCGCACCATCGATTTCAAGAACACCGTCATCATCATGACCTCAAACCTGGGGGCTGAGTTTCTGCTGCAGGACAGCGGCACGGAAGGGCAGATCAGCCCGGCGGCCCGTCAGGCGGTCGAACAGCGCCTGCAACAGGCCTTCCGGCCGGAATTTCTCAACCGCATTGACGATACCATCCTGTTCACGCCCCTCACCCGTGGCGAGTTGCGCCAGATCATCGACCTGCAGGTGGCCGACGTGCAGCAGCGCCTGAGCGAGCGGCGCATCCGCATTCAACTGGACGACAGCGCCCGCGATCTGATCTGCGCCCGCGCCTACGATCCGCATTTCGGCGCGCGGCCGGTCAAACGCTTCCTCCAGCACGAGCTGGAAACCCGCCTGGGACGGGCAATCATCGCTGGAGAAATCCGCGATGGCAGCTGCGTACAGGTGGTTGCCGAAAACGGGCAGCTGACGCTGAAGATCGCGTGGCACGATGAAAACCCCGCGCCAATACAGGCCGCAGCCGACCAATGACCGGCGGCACTGCCCGACCGAACAGAGTGACGGGGCACATCCTTTGGGTGTGCCCTTTTTTTTCGCCGGTAGCGCCGTCTGTGCGATGGCAAGGGCATAAATCAACCGGCGATGTGAAGCATTAGAAACCTTGCAAGGAAAGAGGGTGTTGTTTATCTTCGATTTTCAGTGCAGGGCGCAGTGTGTGACAGCGCTCCTGCGGGAAGGTCGGTTGGGGAAAGGCACCTCCTCATATTATTACCCACACGGAATAGCGAGGAGCCAAAAGTTAGGCAGGTTAGGTATGGTGTCCCCGGAATTTCGCGCAAAATATTATGAATGGATTGCCACACACTGCTCGGGGGAGTCATCATCATGCGTCTGATTTTTGTCCACGGCTGGAGCGTCACCAATACTGACACCTACGGCCAACTGCCCGAGGCGCTGCAAGCCGCCTCATCTGATTACGACCTGCAACTTGATCTGCACCACATCCATCTCGGCAAATACGTCAGCTTTCACGACGAAGTCACTCTTGACGATATTGCCCGCGGCCTGCACAAAGCCCTGCACGATCTGCCCGGCAATGCGGATCAGATTCAACCCTTCTCCTGTATCACTCATTCCACCGGCGGCCCGGTGGTGCGCTACTGGCTTAATCGATTTTATGGCCCGGAAAATCTCAGTGCCACACCGCTGCGCCATCTGGTGATGCTGGCCCCGGCCAACCACGGTTCGTCCCTGGCCATCCTCGGCAAGCAGCGCGTCGGCCGCATTCAGGCCTGGTTCAACGGCGTCGAGCCGGGGCAGCGGGTGCTTGACTGGCTGTGCCTCGGCAGTGAAGGGCAGCGCCGCCTCAACGAAAGCGGCCTGCATTACGACTATGCCGCGTACAACGTCTATCCCTTCGTCCTCAGCGGCCAGGGCATTGACCGCAAATTTTACGACTTCATCAACAACTACCTGACCGAACCCGGCAGCGATGGCGTCGTCCGTGTATCCGGGGCCAATATGAATTACCGTTTCTTTTCCGTGTGCCAGAGCGACGAAGTGGTGCGCAAAAAGCCCTATACCACCCGGCTGGTGTATGACGAAAAGCACCCGGTGCGCACTTCGCCCAGCGTGGCGCTGAGGGTCTACAACCAGTACAGCCATTCCGGCACCACCATGGGCATCATGCGCAGCATCAACAAAGAAAAAGGCGCGGCACAACCGGTGGTCGCGGACATTCTCAAATGCCTGCAGGTCGAATCATACAGCGCCTACCAGCAACGCGCCGCTGAACTGGCAGCCCTGACCGCAGAAGCCCAGGCCAAAGCCCGCCAGGACAAAACCTGCGAACGCTACGCCATGCTGGTGTTCCGGGTGCAGGACGATCAGGGCAACAGCTTCAGCAAGGATGATTACGACATCCTGCTCCTCGGCGGCAAAAGCTATCAGCCCAAGGGGATGCCGAAAAGCTTCCTGCAGGATCGCCAGATGAACGCCAAGACCAGCAACCTGGTGTTTTACATCGATGTCGACCGCTTCCACGAAATCAAGGATGGCCTGTTCGGCATCCGTGTCATCGCCCGCCCGCAACAGGGCTTTTCCTATTACCAGTGCGCCGAGTTCCGTTCCGATGGCGTATCACTGACCGATATTGTCGCGCCCAATCAGACCACCTATGTGGATATCACCCTCAAGCGGTGCGTGGATAAGAATGTGTTCCGTTTTGCGCGTGGGGATGAGAAGCGGGGGAGTTTTAAAGGGGTGAAGGCTGATGGGGGGGAGATCAATTCTTGACGGTCGCTAATGCCTGAGATACTCTAGCGCGGTTAAGGGAATTCTTCTCAAAATTAGCATCCTAATCGTCCCCTATGGAGCCAACACATGTTGAATGATCGTTTGATACGATGGTTCTCCCGCCCTACAGCCGAAAGCGGGGGGAATCTCGTTGCTGAAATGCCCGTATTTTTAACCACGGATGTCGGCTTGGTTCGAGAGGAAAATCAGGACCGAGTTGCAATGATGCGAGTGCATGCTGTTTCAAAGCCGTTTGTTGTTTTAGCTCTTGTGGATGGAATGGGGGGGATGAGAAACGGATCGGAATGTGCTGTTCGTGCCATGTCCGCTTTTCTGTACTCTATCATTCGCTATCGTCAACTGGCTCCGGCTAAGCGTCTTGAAGCGGCTGCACATAAAGCAAACGAAGCCGTTTATGAATATTCCAAAGGCGCAGGAGGCGCTACACTGTCAACGCTTCTCGTGGGATGTGACCATCCAGCGATGACTCTGAATGTTGGAGATAGCAGGATATATGCAACCGTTGCAGATAATAACGAGATCAAGGTGAGTAGGCTGACGGTCGATGATTCTTTAGAGGAAGCGGTGGGAGGGCAAGGTAAGGAGCTTTTGCAATTCATCGGAATGGGTAAGGGATTAAAAGCTCATATTGACTCTGTCCCGGATAATGCTAAACGGCTTCTTGTTACCTCTGACGGTGTTCACTTCATTAGACAAGAATCGCTTTCAGATGTCCTGATCAATGCCAAAACTCTTCCAGAGATCGCGAGTAATTTGGTTACCTTAGCAAAGTGGGGGGGAGCACCGGATAATGCCTCGCTTGCAGTAACACAACTACCAGAACTTATACAATCTCTTTCTGGCTCTCAGGATACCGGTGTTGAAGTATGGGATTCTTTTAGCGCCCTGCACGTAATGTGGTTAAAGCCGGACCAGGCAGCTTTGCCTCCAGCTGAGGGCGGGTGGGAAAAAGCTGAAAAGCTGGAAATAGTGGAAGAAAAAAAGGCCCCTGAAGAAAAACCGGTGAAAAAGCCTAGAAAACCAAGAGGGAAAAAGAAGGAAACTCCTAAAGAGGAAGCGCCACAACTGACTTTTGAGATTGATTCGAAAGTCAACCCGAAGGAGGAGGACAGCGAAAAATGATTCTTCCAAAACGGTATGCCCCGACCGGGGTTTCTAGTGGTGGCGGTATGGGAGATATCATTGAGTGTACTGATGTGCACTTGGAGCGACCTGTTGTACTGAAAATGTTAAAGGATGGCGAGGAAAGTCGACGTTTAATAGATGAGCAAAAAGTTCTTATCCAGTTGCGTTCCAAGCATGTAGTCCAGTTATACGACGTTATTACCGTTCAAGACGGAGGCCAGGAAAAGACTGCGCTAGTCCTAGAGCATATCGAGGGACGGGACCTCGGGGTCGGATCTGTTGAGCGTGGGAAAGCACATCTTTTTACCCTTTGGCAAATTGCTTGTGGGCTATTAGATATTCATAGACAAGGGGTAATCCATAGAGATATCAAGCCCAACAATATCAGGTATGATACCGATGACGTGATTAAAATCCTGGATTTCGGCCTATCAAGAAATACCGGTACAGATGCTCAAACATCTAGCATTATAGGCACTCCGGGGTATATGGCTCCGGAGTTGTTCAGAAGCAAAGATATTAGCTTTGATCAAGCAATTGATGTGTTTGCATTTGGTGTAATGTCGCTCACCCTAGTTGATAATAATGTCCCTGCTGAGTTGCTAGCTTTGCCACCTGGGGCAGTGCCTCCAGGATCATTTTCCACGTTATTGCCTGATTTGCCAGCTGATGTCGTATCAGCTCTTGAGAGCTGTGTGAATACAAATCCCCAAGAACGGCCCACAATGGAACATGTGGAGGCTGTACTGAGACGGCACCTTCTTTTTAACAGGCATCGTGCGCTTGTGGTTCTCCAAAACGCGACCCATGAGTTAAGCGCAGCTTCACCAAACATCCGGGTGAAAAGTGAAGATGTCGGATCTATAGAGGTTAATTACAATGGTCTGCAATTTATCGTAACCGCGCTTTCCGGCAGTGTTTATGTGAATAATTCAGGGATAAATGTCGGCGATGAACTGCCAAATTGCTGTGTCTTGACATTTGGTCCCCCTAATCGACCCAGACGATTTGTTACGTTTGATGTTTCGAACCCGGAGGTAATGCCGTGATTCAAATTGGCGATATCGTAAGTGGTCGATATCAATTGGTTGATCATATTGGTAGAGGCGGGATGCAGGAAGTCTTTCTTGCCAGAGACCAGTTATTGGAAATGGATGTTGCTTTAAAGACTCCCCAAGCTGGTCAAGCGGGAAAGCGTTTCAAAAACAGCGCAAGAATCGCAGCAAGGGTTAACCATCACAATGTCGCAAAAACACTAGATTACTTTACTGACGCAGGTGTCGAGTATTTGGTCGAGGAATTTGTCCCTGGTGAAACCTTAGAGGACAAATTGGATCGATTCGGCTGCCTCGATCCCCATCTCGGCGCACGAGTATTGCACCACTTGGCAAAAGGAGTTTCTGCCTCGCATCGTGTTGGTGTTGTTCACAGGGATTTGAAGCCCAGTAACGTTATGGTGACCGGAGGGGTCAATCTCCAGCACTTGAAAATAACCGACTTTGGGATAGCGACTCTGACTCAGGAAGTTTTTGATGATGCCGCTAAAGGTGGGGACATTACTCGTTCGACCTCAGGAACCATCAGAGGCGCTCTGCCTTTTATGGCTCCTGAAATGATGTTTAGACAACCCGGGGAGGATCCAGGGAGGACAGTCGATATTTGGTCTGTTGGAGCAATGATGTTCAAGTTGCTGACCGGGGAATACCCATTCGGTGTATACCTTGAAGCTGCGGTAAATGTTAAGAATAGAGATAGAAAATCTTGGCCGAGCTTTATGACCCAGAAAACTCAATTTACTCCGCTGGCTCAAGAGTTACAGGCATTGGTTGATAGTTGTTTGGAATATGATCCCGAAAACCGGCCTACAGCCCAAGAGCTTGCGGAAAAATGTCAAGATCTGTGCTACTTGTCGGTTGAAAGGAAAGAAGGAACTGTGAGCAATTTGATACAAAACAGATACAGTGGCTTCATAGATGGACAAGATGAAACGGTCTTTTTCTCCATGGAAAGTGTATATGGGACTGTTAAGCCCGATACCGATCAACATAGGCACGTTTGCTATTCTAGTTTTCCCGGCAGGCCCCGTTTTAGAGCACACCCCGTTGTGGTTCTTAAGGGCTGATTGCCTGAGATAGAAGCTAGTACATCGTAAATCTTAAAGCCTGGTTTGTTGCAGCCTCACGAATTCGTTTCGATCTTTTTGATCTTGTTCTTGTGGTCCGCCTGTCAGGCGACCAGACATCCATGTGCCGTCTCAGGGAAACGATGCTCCCGTCTCGGAAGATTGAGTTTGGGCCAACCCGCCAGCCTTGAAACAGTATATGATGGCGCACAGCCAAGCTTGCGCAGTCCCCGAGTTCCGGGGACACCATATCTATCTCTGACATTTGAATTTGATCTGCCACAGTTTGCCCATGGCTCGAATCGCTCGCATCATCGCACCCGGCTTGCCACACCATGTCACCCAACGGGGGAACCGGCGGCAGCAGACGTTCTTCTGTGACGAAGATTACCTTGTCTATCTCGATTTGATGGCCCAGTGGTGCCGGCACTACAAATTCCTTTAACCCTCCTCCCGCGCAGGTGGGGATCCTGAAGCGATGGAAAGAGTTTACTCCCCTCCCTCGGTCATCGGGGCATGCTCGCGAAGAAATTCAAGGATGTGATTCAGGGTTGACTGTGAATTGGGCGACAAGGAGAACACGTGTGTTCCTTCATCCACCCAATACAGCTCAGAGTCGATGATTTCGTCGGCGGCGTGCAGGGCGTCTTCAGTGGGAACATCTCCATCAGCAGTGCCATGCACGATCAATGTCGGCGCACTGATTTTATCCAGCGCCATGGGGGGCATCTCCGAGTAATTGCCAAGGTCGGTAAAGGTGCCGTTCACCAGATCTTCGCTGGGCGCCATGCTTAAAAAGATTCTCCCGAGCATTTCTCCCTTTGAGTCATCGGCTATAACGCTGCGGGCCAGTTCCAGATTCGCTTCGTCATCCATGGTGCTGATCATGCCGATGAAATGATGGGCCGCTGCCAGCGGGGCGTATTCGTAGAGCGCATTGTAAAGCCACATTCCTCCCTTGAGGCTGAGCAGCGCCATCCAGACTTCCAGACTTTCAGAGGCCCCTTCGTCGGTGCCATAGGCCTGGCTGATAGCATCAACCGCCACCAGCGCCCAGGTGCGCTGTGGATGACGGATTGCAAACTGATAGCTGGGCGGCCCACCCGCGGACGCACCGATGACAGCGATTTGATCAATGCTCAGGCTGTCCAGCAGGGCAGCCAGGGCATCGGCCTGATCTTCCACACTGAGCCCTGTATGGAGCGGGGTTCCCAAATTGCCGGGACGCGACCAGCACAGAATACGGAACCCCTGATTGTACAGATCGCTGAAGTAGGCCGGTGTGCTGTAAAAGCTTCCGGGGCCCCCGTGGTTAAATGCGAGGACAGGGCCACTTCCAGCGCTTAAGGCGTATTGGATGGGGCCGACAGCGGTTTCGATGACCTGACTCTGCGCGGAGAGTTCCTTCAGCCAGTCATCACGCCATGTCGCGTAGTCTGTGGTGGCGGAGTCTATTGTTTCCGGAGCATCGTCGTCCGGAAGTCGGATTCCATGCCAGTGATAGCCGGTTGCGCTCGAGAGATCAAAACAGCGCTGATCCCTGCGGAATGTTCCCTGGAGTGTCATCCCCTCATCTGTGGTCGTCAGGCTTAATTGATCTCCTTTCAACTGGCCGTTTGCGACCACTTCATTCTTCACGGTGTCTCTTGCTTCAACATGCCGTGACTGGATATGCAGCTCCCACAGACTTAAGCTGACCGAAGTCGCGACGGAACGGTACCCGGCATTGCAGGAGGAAAATTGCCATGCCGTGTCATTAGTATCCACAGTGTTGTCTTCCATCGTCCGGTAGACACCCCAGCGTTGTGTCTCTTGCGGGTCTTTGTGATGATCGGAGCTGCATCCGGTGAATAGCAGAACCAGTAAAAGCGTTACGCATCGCAACACGAAGGGGGCTGTCGGGACATTGTGAGATTGACGTGACATTCTTTGACCTCCTCGGAGTTGGAAAATAAAAAAGGTCAGTCCAAGAATCAGCTTTGGCCAGCGGCGATGAAAATCGCAAGCGAAGAGAGGACAACCAGAGGATTGATCACGGGCTGTATTGATGGAGAGATTGTCTCAGTAACTTTGCTGTCCATCGGCAGATGAATCTGCCCGCTTTGCCTTTGAGTGATCAAGATGTCGCGCCTCTGCAGGAGATTTTGCCCACGAGGAGGTCTGGAGTGCTCTGTGACATCCCCTTTGCCCATGAAAATGATGGGCCCCTCCATATCATGGCACAGGGGCCATGGGGTACTGCCCAAGAAACTCCAGATAGGCGTCCACCGACCATTTCCGGCCGAGGAAATCTGCAATCGATTTGTTTTCGTACCGGGTCAAATCAGGCTCACAGATGTGGTGTTTAATCTCCGCACCGGTTTCTGCATCCAGCAGCCCTTCGCGACTCTGCTCGAAGCGGGTGATTAAATCGTGTACAATGGCCAGTGACCACAGGTAGGAATAATAGCCCGCCTCGTACCCGCCGGCAAGATGCTCGAACCGCGGCCTGTTCCGGGGACACCATATCTATCTTTGACGTTCGAATTTCACCTGCTACAGTTTGCCCATGGCTCGAATCGCTCGCATCATCGCACCCGGCTTGCCACACCATGTCACCCAACGGGGGAACCGGCGGCAGCAGACGTTCTTCTGTGACGAAGATTACCTTGTCTATCTCGATTTGATGGCCCAGTGGTGCCGGCACTACAACGTTGCCGTCTGGGCCTGGTGTCTGATGCCGAACCATGTTCATCTGATTGCCGTTCCGCAGGCTGCGGAGGGGCTGCCCCGCGCCGTTGGAGAAGCCCATCGCCGTTATACCCGGCATATCAATTTTCGGGAAAACTGGCGCGGGCACCTGTGGCAGGGGCGCTTTGCCTCGTTTCCCATGGATGAACAGTACCTTCTCGCCACAGCACGCTATATCGAAATGAATCCGGTTGCTGCCGGTCTGGCGGCGCAGCCCGAAGACTACCGCTGGAGCAGTGCCAGAGCCCATCTTGCCGGCAAAGACGATGAGCTGGTCAATGTCGCGCCGCTTCTGGAGTTGGTGCCTGATTGGCGGCAGTTTCTGAAATTGTCCACCAGCGAAGAGCTTGATCTGCTGTACCGCCACGAGCGTACCGGTCGACCGATGGGCGACAGTGGCTTTGTCGAGAAATTGGAACAAGCACTGGGGCGGGTATTGCAGCCGCAGAAACCTGGCCCCAGGAAGAAAAGTTAGGCAGGTTAGATGTGGTGTCCCCGGAATTCCGGAATTCCTTGGTCCTCTAGTTGACACAATCCAGCACCTCTCCTATTATCAGTTAATAACTGATAGGAGGAAGCCATGCCGACAAGCGTAGCCTTGAGTTCCCACTTTGAAGAGTTTGTTCGCCGTCAGGTCGAGACCGGTCGCTACAATAATGTCAGCGAGGTGGTTCGTGCCGGATTGCGAATGCTTGAAGATGCTGAAGCCGAACAAGCGGCCAAGCAGCAGGCCTTACGCGAGGCCATAGCCGTAGGGATGGCGAGCGGGCCAGGTATTCCGGCTGATGAGGTGTTTGCTCGCCTGGAGACAAAGTACCTTGCGATGGCTGATAAAACAAAATGATGCGGCTGAAGTTTCAGCCGCAGGCGGTGCATGACCTGGAAGGAATAGGTGCCTACATTGCCGCAGATAATCCTGACCGCGCCGTTACCTTTATCCGGCAGCTGCGCAATCTCTGTCACCGAATAGGGCAAACCCTCTGGCCTATCGCTTACGATTTGACATCGCAGCAGGAGTCCGCAGTGCCGCACATGGGCGGTATGTGATCTACTTTACAGCCTGTAGCGACACCGTCACAATTATTCGTATCCTGCATGGGGCGATGGATGCCGCTGCCTATCTGGACAGCTGATTAGCGTTTCGCAGACGATCGGAAGATGTTTCAGCACGCGTTGAAACCGGCTGCGATCGAGAAGAGACGCAAGGCCACCAACGGAAATTTCGTTCTCGGCCATGACCGCTTTGCCGCGAGAAGCGGCGCAGAATAAACGTGATTTTGTCTGACCCGTATTTCCTGCAGAACGAGCGAGGGCGCGCCGTAAAATGGGCGCGCCCTCGCTCGTTTGGGGCAGTATTGGGAACGCTTGGGGTTGGCAGCGTAGCCCGCCGGCGCGCGGCCTGTTTTGCCGGCGCCATTTCAAGGGTGGTTTCAGCAGCGGGAAATAAAGCGCCCTTCGCGGGTATCGACCTTGATGCGCTCGCCGCTTTCCAGGTAGCCCGGCACCTGCAGGCTCAGGCCGGTTTCCAGGATGGCTTCCTTGGTCTGGGCCGTGGCGGTGGCGTTCTTGATGGAGGGGGCGGTTTCGGTCACGGTCAGCTCCACGGTCAGGGGCAGTTCGATGGAAACCACCTGCTCGTTGAAGATGCCGAGAGTCACCTCCAGGCCATCGGTCAGATAACCCTTGATGTCGTCGAACAGATCGCCGCTGATCTCGAACTGGTCGTAGGTTTCCAGGTTCATGAACACGCCTTCGCTGGCGCTGGCGGCGTAGAGGTACTGGCCCTTGTTGCGAGCGAAGTCGGCTTCGTCGAGCTTGTCGCCGGATTTGAAGGCTTTGCTCAGTACCTGGCCGGTGAGCAGATTGCGGTATTTGGTCTTGACCAGGGTGTTGCCGCCGCGGGCGGTGGGCGATTGCAGGCTGATGTCGAGGACGAGGCAGGGGGCGCCGTCGAGCTGGAAGATCAGGCCACGTTTGAGGTCGGAGGCGAGGATCATGTCGGGTCTCGTTGGGCTAGGGGTTGTCTGTTGGATTGGCCAGGATGTTGAAAAAGTCCCATCCGGGGCTTTTTCAACGACGCAAGCCGAAAATGCGATTTCCGTCTTGCTCACAAAATCAATCGATTACGAAGTAATGATTGATTTTGGTCGCCCGTCCATGGGCTCCAGCAGGCTGTTTTTCAACAGCCTGTTATGGCTGGTCGGCTTCGGCTTCAACGATTTCTCCGATCAGGTCGTATTCGGTGGTGTCGCTGATCTGCAGCGGGACAATATCGCCGACGTTGGCCTGGCCGGCGGTGATGTAGACCAGCCCGTCGATATCGGGTGCCTGGCTGATGGCGCGGCCCTGCAGCAGCAGGTCGGTTTCCTCGCTGTAGCCTTCGACCAGCACAGCGATCTGCTGCCCGCGCAGGGCCTGATGCTTGCGGAATGAAACCCGGCTTTGTGCCTTCATCAGCTTGTTCTGCCGTTTCTTTTTTTCCCGTTCGGGAATCTGATTGTCCAGCAGGGCGGCGGCGGTCCCTTCCTCGCGCGAGTAGCGGAACACGCCGACCCGGTCGAACTGGCCCTGTTCGACAAACGCCAGCAGTTGCTGGAAATGCTCGGCGGTTTCGCCGGGAAAGCCGACGATGAAGGAGGTGCGCAGGGTCAGCTGCGGGACGCGGTCGCGCAGGCGCTTGACCAGCCGGTCGATGCCGGCACGGTCGATGCGGCGGTTCATGGCCCGCAGCAGGTCGTCAGCGACATGTTGCAGCGGCAGATCGAGGTAGGGACAGATTTTGTCGTGCGTCGCCATCAGCTCGATCAGCTCGTCGCTGATGCCGTCGGGATAGGCATAGAGCAGCCGCAGCCAGCGCAGCTCGTCAATCTGGACCAGTTCGCGTAGCAGATCCTCCAGACGGGCGCCGTCAGTGCGGTCGCGGCCGTAGGCGGTGATGTCCTGGGCGATCAGGTTGACCTCGCGTACGCCGGCGGCGACGCGCTGGCGCACCTCGGTGACGATGGAGGCGCAACTGCGCGAGCGCAGGGCGCCGCGCAGTTGCGGGATGATGCAGTAGGAGCAATGGTTGCTGCAGCCTTCGGCAATCTTGACATAGGCGCTGTAGAACGGCGAGGCCTGCAGGCGCGGAGTGTCGTGATCGTAGAGGCTGTCGGGCGCGCCGATGCAGCAACGCTGGCGACCGGCCTGCTGCCAGGCGTCGATCTGTTCGACAATGCGGGCGGCGTCGCCGGTGCCGAGAAACAGATCGACCTCGGGCAGCTGCTCGGCCAGTTGCTGCTGATAGCGCTGCGGCAGGCAGCCGGTGACGATCAGCAGGCGGCAGCGGCCGTGTTCCTTGAAGCGAGTTGCCTCCAGGATGGTATCAATGGATTCTTCCTGCGCATCCTGAATGAAGGCGCAGGTGTTGATGATGAGGATGTCGGCTTCGAGTTCCTCGTTGGTGATGGTAAAGCGATCCGGTGGCAGATGGCCGAGCATGACCTCGGCATCGACCAGATTTTTCGGACAGCCGAGGCTGACCAGACAGACCTTCTGTTTGTTCACGCAGGGTTCCTTCGTGCTCTGA
This sequence comes from Desulfuromonas thiophila, assembly GCF_900101955.1. Lineage (NCBI taxonomy): Bacteria > Pseudomonadati > Thermodesulfobacteriota > Desulfuromonadia > Desulfuromonadales > Desulfuromonadaceae > Desulfuromonas > Desulfuromonas thiophila. Next base: position 40,008 of record NZ_FNAQ01000013.1, read on the forward strand.
TAGGATGTTGAAAAAGTCCCATCCGGGGTTTTTTCAACGATGCAAGCCGAAAATGCGATTTCCGTCTTGCTTACAAAATCAATCCATTACGAAGTAATGATTGATTTTGGTCGCCCGTCCGTGGGCTCCAGCAGGCTGTTTTTTAACAGCCTGCTGAGGCTATGAACGCATGTTGACGAATTGCAGTTCGAGGCCGAAATCCTTGCCCTTGAGCAGTTGAATGACCTCCTGCAGATCGTCGATCTTCTTGCCTGTCACCCGCACCTCGTCCTCCATAATCTGCGGCTGCACCTTCAGTTTGGAATCCTTGATGGCCTTGATGATGTCCTTGCCTTTTTCCTTGGAAATTCCCTGAATCAGCGCCACCTTCTGGCGCACGGCACCTCCCGAGGCGGCTTCGGCCTTCTGAAAATCAAGGCATTTGGTCGAGACGCCGCGGCGGGTGAGTTTGCCTTTGAGGATGTCGACCACCGCCTGCAACTTGTAATCGTCGGCGGCGAGGATGCTGATGGCGTCCTTGGTCAGTTCGATTTCATTGTGGGTGCCCTTGAAGTCGAAACGCTGGGCAATTTCCTTGCTGGTCTGATTCACGGCATTGTCGACCTCCTGCAGGTCGATCTTGGAAACGACATCAAAACTGGGCATGGCGGTTCTCCTTCAAGGCTGGGGCCGCTGGCGAGAAGCGGTCCGACGGGCGATGATCGGACTGTTTTTCAACAGCCTGTTATTGCGCGGTTTCCGGGCTGGCCGGCGGATGCACCACATCGACACCGGGCGGTACGATGAAGCGGAACTGTTCGCCATCAAGGGGCGGGTTGAGCTGGGCCTGCTGGAAGCTGATCTCGGTGCGGTTGCCGTTGGGATCGACGGTGACCAGCTGCAGCAGCGGCAGGGCAGCGGTCTGGGGCTGGTCTTCCAGCCAGGCCGGTACCCGCAGCAGCAGATGATCAATATAGCTCGACGGCTTGAGGGGCTTAAGCCACAGCAGCAGACTGTCACTGCCCTCAAGCGGCTCCTCGGCCCAGTCGATGGTGAAATGCTGCTGCAGCCGGTCGAGACTGCGCAGGAACAGCAAGGGGTCATCGTCGCGCTGCATGTCGGGCTGTACCGGCGAGATCATCACACGCTGGTCCTCCGGCAGATAGACCCACAGGGTTTCGCCATCGCACAGAATCTGCTGTTGCTCCGGCGCACGGTAGTCCCAGCGAAACTGGGTGATCAGGCTGTCGCCGAGGGGCTGGTTGAAGCGGGCCATGACCCGACCGGCGCCCTGCTGGCTGCGATTGAGGCTTTGAATGTGGGCTTGCTGGCTGAATTCGGCGCTGAAGCTGGCGATGCGGGCCGGGTTGGCGCCGGCGGCAAAGCGTTGTTGCAGCTGGTCAAGCAGGTGCTGCAGGCGGACATCGGCAGCCGCCGGTTGGGGCAGCAGCAGACTCAGAAACAGGCCCAGCAGCAGCAATGGGCCGGCGAACAGACGGTAAGGCGGGGCGGAACGTTTGACAGGTGACATGAGAGACTCCGCAAGGGATCGAAAAAACGAGGTAACAGGGGCAACAGGGCGCCGGTGTGAAACCGCCGGGTCAGGCCGGCTGGCCGGACTGGAAATGGTTGAAGCCGCGCGCCTCGACGGGTTGGCGGCTGCCGTCGGGACGGCACAGCCACAAGCCTTCGCCGGGCTGCAGGCTGCCGATGGCGGTCAGTGGCAGGGCCAGCCGCACGGCCAGCTGCTCCAGACGTGGCGCGGCCTCCGGCGGGGCGCTGAACAGCAGTTCGTAATCCTCGCCGCCGCGCAGCACCACATCGAGATCCTCCGGCTGGTGGTTCAGGTGGCGGCGAACATCGGCCGACAACGGCAGCGCGGCCGGATCGAGGCAGGCCGCCAGCTGTGATTGCTGCAGGATGTGTCCCAGATCGGCCAGCAAGCCATCGGACAGATCGATCATGGCGTGAGCCAGGCCGGCGACGGCCACTGCCCGGCCAAGGGCCAGCCGAGGAGTTGGCTGGTGATGGCGCCGCGCCAGGGTTGGCGGCGGTGCCTGGCCCTGTCGCAGCAGATGCAGGGCCAGGGCACTATCGCCCAGGGTGCCGGAAACGTAGAGCCGGTCGCCGGGCTGGCCGCCGCTGCGACGCACCAGCTGATCGGCAGGGACCGTGCCCTGTACGCTGACGCTGATGAACATTCCGGTCTGGCTGCGGCAGGTGTCGCCACCGCACAGCAGCGCCCCGGCGGCGCGACATTCGTCGAGAAAGCCGTCGCAAAAAGCGTCCAGTTCGTCCAAGGCCAGATCCTGTGGCAGCCCCAGCCCCAGATGCAGATAGCGAGGGGTGCCACCCATGGCGGCGATGTCGCTGAGATTGACAGCGGCACTTTTGCGTCCCAGGGCGTACAGGCTGGTCCAGTCGCGACGAAAATGAATGTTCTCGATCAGCAGATCGGTGCTGGTCAGCAGCAGTTCGCCGGCCGGCAGGGTGCAGGCACTGCAGTCGTCGCCGATGCCCAGCACCACATCGGTGCGACCGGCCTGATCACGCAGTTTCTGGCGCAGCCGCGCGATGAAGCCGAACTCACCGAGACTGGCGAGGTTGTGGGTCGTGGTTGTCATCATAGCCCGCTAGAGTAGGCAAAGATGCGCCAAAAGTCCAGCGGCCCGTGCGCCAGCGGCCCAGTCTGGCGGCGGGATGCAGCTTCTTTCTTTTGACAGGTAATCAATTGTTTTTACTTGATTGTTCAAAAACTATCAGTGTCCGAGGTTTTTGGATGGGCCGGCACAGGTGGTGTGCTGGTGGATTTTACCGCCTGCCGGCGGCGGGATGACAAAAAAAGGGCGGCCCGTCAGGGCCGCCCCAGGTTACGGCTGTTTGGTTGTGGCGGGTATCAGCGGGCCAGTGGTCCGGCCTGGCGCACCTGCTCGTCGACGCCATCGGCGAATTTTTCGAAATTGGCGTGGAAGGCTCGCGCCAGTTCGGTGGCCTTGGTGTCATAGGCCTGCTTGTCCTGCCAGGTGTTGCGCGGATTGAGCACCTCCTGCGGCACGTCGGGACACTGGGTCGGGATGTGCAGACCGAAGATGGGGTCTTGCTCGAAGCTGACACCGTCGAGACGGCCTTCCAGGGCGGCGTTGAGCATGGCGCGGGTGTGCTGGATCTTCATGCGGGAGCCGATGCCGTAGGGGCCGCCGCTCCAGCCGGTGTTGACCAGCCAGCAGGCGACCTCGTGGCGGCGGATCTTGTCCTTCAGCAGGTTGCCGTAGACCGACGGGTGCATGGGCATGAAGGGTGCGCCGAAGCAGGCCGAGAAGGTGGTCTGGGGTTCGGTGACGCCTTTTTCCGTACCGGCCAGTTTGGCGGTGTAGCCGGAGATGAAATGGTACATGGCCTGTTCCGGTGTCAGGCGCGAGATCGGCGGCATCACGCCAAAGGCATCGGCGGTGAGCATGACAATGTTGCGTGGATGGCCGGCGCGCAATTCCGGCACGATGTTCGGTATGTGGGTGATCGGGTAGGCCGCGCGGGTATTCTCGGTGATGCTGGCGTCATCCAGATCGATGTGACGGCTGGATTCGTCCAGGCCGACGTTCTCCAGAATGGTGCCGAAGCGGCGGGTGCACTTGAAGATCTCCGGTTCGGCTTCAGGGCTGAGGTTGATGACCTTGGCGTAGCAGCCGCCTTCAAAGTTGAACACGCCATTGTCAGTCCAGCCGTGCTCATCGTCGCCAATCAGACGGCGGCGCGGGTCGGCCGACAGGGTGGTCTTGCCGGTGCCCGACAGACCGAAGAAAATGGCGGTATCGCCTTGCGGGCCGACGTTGGCGCTGCAGTGCATCGGCAGCACACCCTGGTGCGGCAGCAGATAGTTGAGTACCGAGAAGATGCTCTTCTTGATTTCGCCGCTGTAGGCGGCGGCGGCGATCAGCACGATGCGGCGCTCAAAATTGATGATGATGCCGGCCTCGCTGCGGGTGCCGTCGATTTCCGGTACCGCCTTGAAATCCGGCGCGGCAATGACGGTGAAGCCCGGCACGAAGCTGGCCAGTTCCTCGGCTGTCGGCAGGATCAGCATGTTGCGGGCGAACAGGCTTTGCCACGCCAGTGAGGTGATGACGCGCACCGGCAGGCGGTAGGCCGGATCGGCACCGGCGAAGCAGTCCTGCACATAAAGCGGGCGATTCTGCAGATAGGCCATCATGCGGTTGTAGAGCAGGTCGAATTTTTCCGGCGCGAAGGGGCGGTTGACATTGCCCCACCAGATGTCGGTGGCGCTTTCGCCCTGCTGGACAATAAAGCGGTCGTTGGGCGAACGGCCGGTGTAGTCGACATTGTAGACGACAATAGGGCCCTGATGGGACAGGTGGCCTTCGTTGCGGCGGATGATTTCTTCGTACAGCGCCGGGGTCGACAGATTGCGCCGGATACAGGGAATGTTGGTGATGCCGTAGCTGGACAGATTCAGGTCGCTGCAGCCGCTGCCGGGTACGTTCATGGTGTCGGGTCTCCTGCCGGATGGAGGTGAATCGGGAAGGGCGTCGGAAAATTTTTAATGCCAGTGAAAGCTTCTTACATAGCCGCTGCTGCCGGCGGAGTCAAGCGAAACCGGGTGGTGGTGGGCAGAGGCAAAAAAGCCCGTTGCCGGCAGCTTTTGCCGGCAACGGGCTTAACGAGACACAACAGGAGGCCTCCGGGACGATCGGAAGCTTTTACAGTGCTGGTGAAAATGCGGCGAAAGGAATCAGTCTTCCAGACTGGCGGTGCCGGCGGCGGGGTTGCTGCAGCGCAGCTGCAGTTCCTGGGCGATATCGCGCAGGGCGGCCGCCGTCGGTGAATCCTCCACGGTTACCAGCGGCGTACCGGCATCGCCGGCTTCAACCATGCGCGGATCGACGGGCACGGCACCAAGGAATGGCACCTGCATGTCGGCGGCCATCTGACGGCCGCCGCCTTTTTTGAAGATGTCGATGACCTCATTGCATTTGGGGCAGACAAAGCCGCTCATGTTTTCGACGATGCCGTAAACCGGCAGCTTGAGCTGGCGGCAGAAGGTGACGGATTTGCGTACATCCACCAGTGCCACCTTCTGCGGGGTGGTGACCAGCACGGCGCCGCTGCTGGTCGTGCCCAGCAGCTGGACGATGGACAGCGGTTCGTCGCCGGTGCCGGGAGGACAGTCCACCACCAGATAGTCGAGCTCGCCCCACTGCACGTCGCGCAGGAATTGCTGAATGACACCCGTTTTCATCGGACCGCGCCAGATCAGGGCATCGTCGGCCGTCTGGGTCAGAAAGCCGATGGAGATGACTTTCAGGCCCTGGGTGTCGATGGGCACCATGCAGCCGTCTTCCACCGCCGGTCGCCGGCCTTCCAGTCCCAGCAGGGTTGGCACGCTGGGGCCATGCAGGTCGATATCGAGCAGGCCGACGCGTTTGCCCTGGCGGGCCAGCGCCAGCGCCAGGTTGACGGCCGTGGTGCTCTTGCCAACGCCGCCCTTGCCCGACATCACCAGAATGCGCTGCCTGATGCCAGCAAGGCGCTGTTGCAATTGCTGTTGCTGCTGATCCTTTTCGCAGCGCTGCTTTTCCGTATCCGAGCAGCTGCCGCTTTTGGCACAGCCGTTACAGGGATTTGAGCTCATGGTTTTTCTCCTTCGCAGGGATAACAACGGTTCCTGGCCACTGGGCCGCGGCTTGCGGCAAAAATCTGCCGGAAGGCTGATGATCATTTTCGCGCGGCAGACTAATCCCCTTGGGGGCAACTTGTCAAACCAGCGCTGGCGCCAGCCGATCGCCGGCGCCAGTTTTTCAGGAGTTTACCCTGGGTTTGACCTGACGAAAAAACAGCCTCAGCTGATCTGATAACCCTGTTTTGTTTTCTTGACCAGAGCCGGCACAGTTGCTAGTTTCCGTCATTCAATGCGCGATTGCTGCCACCGGTCGCGCAGCTGGGTCTGTCGGCCCGTCACGGTTTCAATCCATCAACAGGGAAGAACGCAACAGGAGGAACAAGGCATGAATGCAGGCAGAATACTGATAACACTGCTGCTGGTCGTCGGTCTGAGCAGCCCGGCCCTGGCGGCCATCGATTTCTTCGGTACCGCCCGGGTACTGCCGACCTATTACAAGAATTTCGATTTCAATGACGATGCCAGCGACATGTTCGTGGTCAACGAGGGCGGTCTGGCCAAGGGCGAGCATCTGCGCGCCGAGTTGCGCCTGGGCTGGCAGGCCAAGGGTGACAAGTGGTCGGTGAAGATGATTACCGAAGCCGACGTCATTATGCAGAAGGACACGGCCGATCGCTCGTTCTATGCCGGTTCCGACAAGGGCGTCAACCCCAACACCGGCGGCGAATTCGGTATTGAGCGTGTCGAATTGCTGTATGCCTTCAGTCCGCTGGCGGAACTGTAGACCGGCTGGGATATCCGCGCGCTCGATATCAAGACCGGTGGTCTGCTGTATGGCGACGACCATCCCTTCATCGGTTTCCGTGGCCAACTGGCACAGAACACCCGTTACGAACTGCTCTACCTGCCGATCCAGAACATGAGTGGCATCACCGGCGATCCCTTTGACAGTGACGAGATCAACGACTGGCGCGTCTACAGCCTCAAGCTCAACCAGAAGATCGGTGCCTTCGAGCTGAGCCCGTTCTATGCCTACAGTGATAACGACAACCGTGAGACCACCGTGCATTACTATGGCGTGGAAGCCTACGGCAAGGTCGGCATCGTCAAGCCGTCGTTTGAGATCGTGCTGGCCGACGGTGATTTCGACAGCGGCAAGGACATTTCTTCCATGGCGGCCTTCGCCGGCCTGGAGCTGGAACTGAGCAAGGTTTTCAATCCCTATGTGGCGCTGCGTTACACCCAGGGTGATGACGATGCCAGCGACAACGATGTCGAGGGCTGGGTTGGCATTACCGATATCGGCCGCTTCACGCCGCTGATGGGCATGGATGGCGGCATCCTCAGCGAGGATATCGGCCAGAGCTATGGCGCCACCCTTTATTCCTATGCGCCGGAGCGGTCACCGCTGCGGGCTGGTTTGCCGACGGACAACTACGGCGGCATCAGCAATGGCGGTCGCGGCAACAACCCCGGCCAGCGCATCGTGGCGGTCGGCGCCCGTGGTGACCTGTCGGATTTTGTCGACAAGCTCAGCTATAAAACCCAGGTGTTCTTCATCTGGTACGACGAAACCGACAACCTCAACAACAAAAAGAATCCGGCCAAGAAGGTCGATGATTATGCCGGTACCACCTTTGATCTGCAGCTGAGCTACGCACTGGATGAGCATTTCACCATTGGCTATATTTTTGGCATCTTCCAGCCGGGTAGTGGCATCGAGGATCAGTTTGGTGACGATCCGGCTCTGACCAACTGTGTGAGCCTGGCCTGGACCTACTGATCAACTGCTTGGGATCTGTTCCTTTAGATCTTTAGAAAATTGGCTAATGGCTGAAAGGCCCCGCTACGGTCCGGCAACGGTCATGGCGGGGCCTTTGTCGATGGGCTGCCGAGGAGAGAACGGTATGCGAAAGATCCTGATGTTTTTGTTCTTTTTTGTGCTGGTGGCGTCACTGGCCCTGGCCGCGGATTGGTCGCGCCTGGAACGGCGGCTGAATCTGTGGGATGGCGAGATGGATCTGGCCATCGCCGGTGAGCTGGATCTGTTTGGCGATGCGCGGCTGAGTTCTCTGGTTGATCTGTTGCTGGAGCGGGGCTTTGCCCTGCTGCCGCCGGGCCAGACCAGTGAAGGGGGCCTGGTGTTGGAACAGCAGACGCTGGCCGGGGAGGAATTGCTGTTGCTGCGGCGGGCTCGCGATGGCGCGCTGCTGGCTCGTCAGCCGCTGTCGCCGCCGACCCTGACCGCCGCCACGCCCGTTACCACCGCATCCGTTCTGCCGCCTGTTGCCGCTGAGCCGGCTGCGGCCAGCGTGTTGCCAACCCGCAACCTGCTGCAGCCGACACCACTGATCGATCCGACCAGCGTGCTGCTGCCGCTGGCCGGCCAGCCCCGTGGCCTGGCTGTCTGGCCGGCCGCTGAAGGGGGGGTTGCCCTGTTTTTGCTGGAAGATGCCGGTCTGCGGCAGTGGTACTGCGATGGCCGGCAATTGTCCGAAGTGGCTTTTTATCCGGCGCCGTTGAAGGTCAGTCGCGCCCTGTCGCTGGCCATTGGTGACAGCGACGGCGATGGCGTGCCCGAACTGGCGGCTGTCTGGCTGGAGGACGTGCGGGGGGTTTATCAGGGAACCAATTCGCAGGTACACGCCTGGCTGCTGCAGCCCCGCAAGGGCGAGCTGGTGGCGCTGAGCGACGATCTGGCCGGTTATCTGGCCTTTGACGGCACGTCCTGGTTGCGTCAGCAGCGGAGCGATTACCAATTGTTCGAACCCGTGGTGGAGGTGCTGGAACGGACTGCCGACGGGGTTCGAAGTGTCGGCCAGCGCCCCCTGACAGACTGGCTGTACGCCCGTTGTGATGGGCCGGCGCAGGGGCAGCAGGTTGTCTGGAACGCAACCGGCCGCCTGGAGGTACGGCAGCAGGGGAGCGCGCCGCGCCCATTGCTGCTCGATTTTGGTCTCCATCAGGGTGCGGCGGTATTTGTCGCGCTGGAAACTCCTGAATATCGGAGCGGTTTTTCGCGGGATGACCAGGTGCTGGATCGGCGTTACCTGCTGCCGCGGCGGCTGCTGCCCATGGATGGGGCTCTCTATAGCCTGATTCGGGGGCGCAGCAGTGGCCTGCCGCTGATCGGCAGCACCGCCGGACAGGATCGGTTGGTGCGCATTCGCAGCATGGGCGAGCAGCTGCAGGCCGATGAGCCTTTCGCCCCGGTTGATGCCTTTATTCTGGATTTTGCATTATTGCCGACGGCTTCCGGCTTGCAGGCGGTGTTGCTGCTGAACGAAAAGGAAGGCGGTCGGGGCAGCGCCTATCTGGCATTGCAGCGACAGCGTTGACGCGCGTTGCCAGTGATTGAAATGTCTGCCACGAAAAAAGGGTCAGCAGCTGCTGACCCTTTTTTCGTGGCCGGGTGTCGCTCAACCCGGCGGATTTTAGCCGTTGGCCAGTAGCCGGCGTGCCTGCTCCAGCAGATTGTCGGCGGTAAAGCCGAATTGCTGCATCAGCAGGTTGCCGGGAGCGCTGGCGCCGAAGCCGGTCATGCCGACAACCGCGCCATCAAGGCCGACGTAGCGTTCCCAGCCGAAGGTGGCCGCCGCTTCGATGGCCAGCCGCTTGCGGCAGGCCGGCGGCAGAACCTCTTGCCGGTAGGCCACATCCTGCTGCTCGAACAGCTCCCATGACGGCAGGGAGACGACACGGACGCCAATGCCCTCTTGCTGCAGCTGCTCACGGACAGCCAGGGCATGTTGCACCTCGGAGCCGCTGGCCAGCAGGATCAGCTGCAGGGTGCCGTCCTCGCGGGCGAGGACGTAACCACCGCGTTGCAGGCCTTCAGCGGGCGCGTAGTGCTGCCGATCAAGAGTTGGCAGGTTCTGGCGGGTCAACACCAGTGCGGTGGGGCCGCGGCGGTTGAGCAGGGCCGCTTTCCAGGCCTGGGCGGTTTCGTTGGCGTCGCACGGGCGAATGACGGTGAGGTTGGGCACGCTGCGCAGACCGGCAATCTGCTCAATGGGCTGGTGGGTCGGGCCGTCTTCGCCGACACCGATGGAGTCGTGGGTGAAGACGTAGATCGGTGCGATCCCCATCAGCGCCGCCATGCGCATGGGCGGGCGCATGTAATCCGAAAAGATCAGGAAGGTGGCGCCGAACGGCAGCAGTCCCCTCGTGTGACACAGGCCGTTGAGGATCGAGCCCATGGCGTGCTCACGAATGCCGAAGTGGATGTTGCGGCCCGCCTCGTCGCTGCTGAATTCGGTTTGACCCTTGAGGTGGGTGTTGTTGGATGGCGCCAGATCGGCACTGCCTCCCAGCAGCAGCGGCAGGCCCTGGGCCAGGGCGTTGAGCACCTGACCGCTGGCGGAGCGGGTGGCGCTGCTGCCGCCGGCGGCGAAGGTCGGCAGCAAGGCATCGATCTCGGCGGCGGTGGGCAGCCGGTCCTGACACCAGGCCTGCAGGGCGCTGTTGCTGGCCGCTTTGGCGGCACAGTCGGCCTGCCATTGCTGTTCCAGCTCAACGCCGCGCTGCTTGATGGCGGCCAGGTGCTGGTAGACGGCTTGCGGTACCACAAAGCTCTGCTGCGGATCAAAACCCAGGGCCTGCTTGGTCAGGGCCAGTTCCTCCGAACCCAGCGGCGCGCCGTGGGCGGCCTCGCTGCCCTGTTTGTTGGGCGAACCCTGACCGATATAGGTGCGGGTAATGATGAGTGAAGGCCGCGGGTCGCGCTTGGCGCGTTCAATGGCGGCGTCCACCTCGGCCAGATCCTCGCCGATCACCCGCTCGACATGCCAGCCGTAGGCCAGGTAGCGCGTGGCCACCTCTTCGCTGAAGGCCAGGCTGGTATCGCCTTCGATACTGATCTTGTTGTCGAGATAGAGGTAGATCAGATTGCCCAACCGCAGGTGGCCGGCCAGGGAGGCGGCCTCCGAGGCTACGCCTTCCATGATGTCGCCATCGGAGCAGAGGGCGTAGATGCGGTAAGCGAACAATTCCTGGTCGAGGCTGTCGGCCAGATAGCGGGCACCCATGGCCATGCCGGTGCCGACGGCAATGCCCTGCCCCAGGGGGCCGGTGGTGGTTTCCACACCCGGTGTGTGGCCGAATTCGGGATGCCCGGGGGTTCTGCTGCCAAGCTGGCGGAAATTTTTCAGATCCTCCAGGCTCAGGTCGTAGCCGCACAGATGCAGGGTGCTGTAGAGCAGCATGGAGGCATGGCCACAGGACAGGATGAAGCGGTCACGGCCCGGCCAGTCGGGATTGGCCGGATTGTGGCGCAGGTGGCGGCTGTAAAGCAGGTAGGCCAGCGGCGCGCCTTCCATGGGGGTGCCCGGATGGCCGGAGTTGGCCTGCTCCACGGCATCGGCGGACAGCAGGCGGATGGTATCGATGGCTTGGCGGGCGAGGACGGGATCGATGGGGCTGGTAACGGACATGTATGGGGCTCCTTTGCGGGACGGGCGGATGTAAAAGCGCGGCCAATTCAAGCAGGAATGACCGTTTTTTGCAACCGTTTGTCGTCTGCGGCGGCCGCCCCGATGGGCGCGAGGCCACGGCCCGTCAGGGGGCCGCGGCCTCGCGCGGGCAGAGGAACCGGCAGGCTCAGGAAGCCAGGTACGCCTGGATACTTTCGGCGATGGTGTGGAAGATCTGGGTAAATTCCTGCTCGTCGCGTTCCAGCAGGGTGATACGGAAACCGCGCTCCGCCGTGGAGAAGGAGCTCAGTGGTACCACGCAGATGCCGGTGGCACCCAGCAGGTAGTAGACGAAGCGCTTGTCCAGCAAGGTGCCGGGAGCCGCCACCAGGCTTTCCACCAGGGCGCGCACCTCGGGATTGGCGATAGGCAGGCTTTGCTTGTCATTGAGCAGGTTGCGGTCGAAGGCCACGCTCATGTAAAAGGCGCCATTGGTGCGGTTGACCTTGATGCCCGGGACCTGCTTGAGGATGTCGTAAGCGATGTTCGAGCAGCGCTCGTAGCGTGCCGTGCGTTCCTTCAGGTAGACCGGATACTGCTCGTGGCTGAGGATCAGCGGAATGGCCTTCTGCGGCAGGGTGGTGGAGCAGACCTCGACCATCTTGGCGTCGAAAATCGACTGGATGTAACGCTTGAACATGGGGTCTTTGTCGCGGTTATACACCTCGATCCAGCCACACCGCGAGCCGGGCCAGGGCAGATCCTTGCTGATGCCCTTCATGGCGATGGCCGGCACGTCGCCGATCAGGTCGGAGATGGGTTTGGTCGATTCACCATTATAGATAATGTTGTGATAGATCTCGTCACAGATGATGAACAGGTCGTACTCCTTGGCGATCTTGATCATCTCCACCAGAACGCGCTCGGGATAGACCGCGCCGGTCGGGTTGTCGGGGTTGATGATTAGCAGGCCGCAGATGGCCGGATTGTACTTGACCGACAGGCGCAGATCGTCCAGGTCGGGGTACCAGTGATTGTCCGGGTCGAGCCGATAGGATACCGGCGCCTGACCGGCGTGCGCCGCTTCGCCGGAGGAATGGGTAGAATAGGTCGGCGAGGGGCCGATGACGCGGGCTTCACGCTTGAGAAAGCCGTAGACCTTCTGGATGGCGTCGCCCAGGCCGTTGAAGAAAATGATATCTTCCGGCGTGATCTGGGCCTTGCCGCGGCGGTTGGTGCGCTCGGCCAAGAACTGGCGTGTTTCCAGCACGCCCTTGGTGGCGCAGTAACCGTAGGAGCAGTCCTTCATGGCCAGATCGGCAACGATTTTTTTCATCCACTGGGGAATCCGTTCCCCCTTGGCGATGGGGTCGCCGATGTTCTCCATGTTGGTCTTGATGCCGAGTTGATTAAGCTTCTCGGCGATTTCAACGATGGCGCGGATTTCGTAGGTCAGCTCGCCGGCGCCGATGTGAACGATGTTGTTTCTCATGGTGTCGATTCCTTGGGACAGAAGGGGGAAAGCGGTGCCGCCGGAATGGAAACGGCCAGGCAACGATGGAAAACAAAAAGAGCCACGGTGTCCGCCGTGGCCCTGCTGTGCACTGAGTAGGTCGAAGTTCAGTCCGGTCGGGAGAGACCGCAGGGCACAGCAGATCCGCCGCGCCGCGCTCGCGCTGCGGCGCCAGGATATCCAGATGCTGTGGCCGTACCGGAAAAGCTGTACATAAAGCCGGGTCTCCCAAGGTGTGGGGCCTGCCGGGTCTTGGTCTGGAACGCGACAGTCAGCGATGGTGGTTAGCATGGCTGCCAGGAAATGTCAAACGTCAAATCGGAGACGCTGTCAGCAAGACCGGCCTGGCGGCAAGGAACGTATGTCGATTGTATACAGTATTCAGTCCGGAGAAAATTTTAAAAAAGTGTTTACTGGAATAAAGGCTAACGATTTCGACATGTTGACTAGAGTGGTGGGGATTGTCGAGAGGGTTTCCGAATAAAATCTTGACAAGGTTTGGGCATTCCGATAGAAAATACAAGATTTTTTGCGTACTGTTCACAAGGACGCGAAAAAATGACAGATTCGACGGGCCGTGAGCGTGCGATTGCACAGTTGTCGGGCGTGGCGGCGAAATTCCCCTGAGGGAGGCAAAGAGAGGCATGGCCGAACAGTATCTGGTCAACTACACCTATGTGGCGGTCTTTCTGGCCGTCGGCATTGCCTGCGGCCTGGGGCCGCTGGTGATCTCGCGGCTGTTGGCGCCGCGCATCCTGTATCGCAAGACCCTTGATCCGTACGAGTGCGGTATGGATCCCTATGGGTCGGCGTGGAATATCCGCTTTGATATTTCCTATTATCTCTATGCGTTGATCTTCCTCGCTTTCGATGTCGATGTTCTCTACCTGTTTCCGGTGGCGACGGCCTTCGACACGGTGTCGGCTGTGCGGGGTATTTCGGAACTGGTGATTTTTGTGGGTATTTTGTCTCTGGCGATCGTCTATGCCTGGGTCAAGGGAGTTTTCACGTGGCCGAACAAAAGAAAAGTCTGCTAAGGGTTCACTCCTACACCAAGGAGTGTCAGGAGCGTTACGTCAAGGGGGCGGGTGACAGCACGCTGGTGGCTGATCCCGGGGCTTTGATCCAGTTGGAGCTGGCAGACAAGATTCTCAATCTGTGTCGGGCCAACTCATTGTGGCCGATGACCTTCGGTCTGGCCTGTTGCGCCATTGAGATGATGTGCTCCGGCATGGCGCGCTTTGACATCTCCCGCTACGGCGCCGAGGTGTTTCGGCCGTCGCCGCGTCAGTCCGACCTGATGATTGTCGCCGGCACGGTCAATCGCAAGATGGCTCCGGCGGTGGTGACGCTTTATGAGCAGATGCCGGCGCCGCGCTATGTCATCGCGCTGGGCAACTGTGCCATTTCCGGTGGCCCGTTTGCCGTTGAGGCCAATTATGACGTGGTCCTTGGGGTCGATCAGCTGATACCCGTCGATATCTATGTGCCCGGTTGTCCGCCGCGCCCCGAAGCCCTGATCGAGGGCATCTTCCAGTTGCAGGAGAAGATAACCGGTGTGCGTCATCCGTTCCCGCAGAACCGCATGCCGAAGGGAGCCTGATCGCCATGGACAGCAAACAGATGCAACAGAAATGGCAGGCTCTCGGCGCCACCGTGGAGCCGGTTGACTATGCCGTCAGCGGTTATGATTTCAGTGTTGGTCTGAGCGGTGAGAACCTGCGGGCCTTTGCTGAGCTGATGCTGCGCGAGGGTTTCTATCTGGTCGATCTGATGGCGGTTCATGTCAAGCCGGCCGTTGAGGTGGTCTACCAGTTTGCCCACACCGGGGGGCAGCGCTGTCGCGTGCTGGCGCGCGCCTTTGTCGCCGCCGATGGCGCCCTGCCGACAATCTGCGATATTTTCCATGGGGCCAACTGGCATGAACGTGAGACACGAGACTTTCATGGCGTTGTGTTCAGTGGTCATCCCAATCTGCAGCCGCTGATCCTGCCCGAGGAGGATGTCGACCTCAAGCCGCTGCTCAAGGACGAGAAGATCCTCAAGGATGTCGCCGCCATCCGGCGCCAACCGCCCGAGGCCCCGGCGGCAGCCCCTAAAGCCGCTGAACCTGAAGCCGCGAACTAGTCCGGAGCTGAGCTGATTGCCATGAATACTGACGTTTTGCAAGACGAAAGACATCACCGGTTCATTCTGAACATGGGGCCGCAGCATCCGAGTACTCACGGGGTGTTGCGTGTGCTGCTGGAGATGGAAGGTGAATATGTCACCGAACTTGAGCCGGTGCTGGGGTATGGGCATCGTTGCCATGAGAAGATTGCTGAGTACAAGCCGGCAAAATCGTTCATGCCCAATACAGCGCGGATGGACTACCTTGGCGCGCTGATCTACAACCACGGCTACGCGCAGTTGCTTGAGCGCGCGGCCGGTATTGAGGTGCCGCGGCGGGCGGAGTTCATTCGCGTCATTGTCAGCGAACTCAACCGGGTACAGAGTCACCTGCTGTGGTTGGGCGCCTATCTGCTCGACCTTGGTGCCTTTACCCCGATCATGTACAGCTTCGATGATCGCGAGCAGATCCTCGATATTCTCGAGGATATTACCGGTTCGCGTCTGACCTACTGTTACATGCGGGTCGGTGGGGTGTGTAAAGATATTGATGACAAGTTTGTCAGCCGTACCCGCGCCTTTATCGATCGGCTGCGTAGCCGCTACCCGATTTATGAAGAACTCGTCAATGGCAATATCATCCTGCAGAAGCGTCTGAAAGAGGTCGGTGATTACACACCGGAACTCTGCGCCCGCTACGGCGTCACCGGCCCTCTGTTGCGGGGTACCGGTGTTGCCTATGACCTGCGCCGGGCCGAGCCGTATTCGATCTATCCCGAGTTCGATTTCGAGATTCCGACGGAAACCCGTGGAGATTCCTGGGCGTCATACAATGTGCGCTACCGCGAAATCGAGCAGAGCCTGCGCATTATCGAGCAGGCCCTCGATAAGCTGCCGGAAGGTGAGTTTCTGGCGGCCAAGGTGCCCAAAAAGCTCAAACTGCCGGCCGGTGACTACAACTCATCTGTCGAGGCACCGCGCGGCGAACTGTCCTATTACCTGGTGTCCGATGGCAGTGACGTGCCCTATCGACTCAAGGTGCGCACCCCTTCGTATTCCAACCTCAGTGTCGTTCCCGAGATGTGCCAGGGCATGTTGATTGCCGACGTGGTGACGTCCATGGGAGCGCTCGACCTCGTTATCCCCGAGATTGACAGGTAGTGCATATGGAAACCCTGAATAGTTTGACACCGGAACTCTGGCGCCTCCTGCTGGCGATCATCGGTATCGTGGTGGTGGTTTTTGGCAACGCTCTGGTCATGGGCTATCTTGAGCGCAAGCTGGCCGGGCACTTTCAGTGCCGGACAGGCCCGATGGAGGTCGGCTTTCATGGCATCCTCCAGCTCATCGTCGATGGCGTGAAGCTGATGGGGAAGCAGCTGGTGGTTCCGGCTCAGGCCGACAAGAAGCTGTTCATGCTGGCCCCCATGCTCTCGTTCGCACCGGTATTTCTGCCTTTGCTGGTGATTCCTTTCTCCGACAAACTGCAGGGCTTTGACCTGGATGTCGGTCTTCTGTTCATTCTCGCCATCGCCTCGATCAACGTGCTGGCCATTCTGGTCGGCGGCTGGGGTTCAAACAACAAGTACTCCCTGTTTGGTGCCTTCCGTTCGGTTGCGCAGAATGTGGCCTATGAAATTCCGATGCTGATTGCATTGCTGGCTGTTGTCTTCATGACCAACACCTTCAGCCTGCGCGGCATTGTTGAAGCCCAGAATGTCTGGTTTGTTTTTCTGCAACCGGTGGCCTTCCTGATCTATCTGGTCGCCATGGTGGCGGAGACCAACCGCGCTCCGTTTGACCTGCCGGAGGCCGAAAGTGAACTGACAGCTGGCTTCCATACCGAATACAGCGGCATGGGCTTCAGTCTGTTTATGATCGCCGAATACACCAACATGTTTATCGTCTGCAGTATCGCCACAGTCTTTTTCCTGGGCGGTACCTCCGGTATTCCGTTGCCCTATTTCGAATACACCGGCGCGCTGTGGTTTTTTGCCAAGGTGTACCTGCTGATGTTTTTCCTGGTGTGGATTCGCTGGACCTATCCGCGCACCCGCTTCGATCAGCTGATGAATCTGTGCTGGAAGTACCTGATTCCCTTCTCGCTGATTAACCTCCTTATCACTGTGGTGGTTGTAAAGCTATGAAAGCCTATTTTACCGATCTGTTTACGGGGGCGTGGAGCCTGATCGTCGGACTGAAGGTAACCTTCAAGGCGCTGATTTCGCCTGTGGTGACGGTCCAGTATCCGCGTGTGAAGAACGAGGTCACGCCCAACTATCGTGGCCATATCGACCTGGTCAAGGATGCTGAAACCGGCAGCCATCGCTGCATTACCTGCGGTTCCTGTATGCGGGAATGTCCGTCAGGCTGCATTGTGGTTGATGGCGAGAAACGCGAGGGCGTCAAGGGCAAGGCATTGACGGTGTTCACGCTTGACTTCACCAAATGCAGTTTGTGTGGTGCTTGCGTTGAGGTCTGCCCCACCCAGGCCCTCGATTATTCGCAGGAATACGAACTCGCCGGTTCGGCCCGCGAAGATTTCTATTATGATCTGCTCAAGCGCGTGGAGGAACGGGAATGATTGTCTATCGGTACATTGCCGAAACCCTGTTTTACGCCTTCATGATTCTGACATTCATGGGCGGCTTTATGGCAGTGCGTTCCCGTGATCTGATGCACGCTGTACTGGGTCTGGCGGTTTCATTGCTGGGTGTTGCCGGGTTGTACTTCCACCTGGGCAGCCCGTTTCTGACCATGATGCAGATACTGATCTATGTCGGTGCTGTCTGCATCATCATCGTCCTCGGCGTGATGCTGGGCAATACGCCGGATCAGCTGGCCAAGATGAATCTCAAGGGTCGCAATATGGTCTTGGCGGTTGGCGCCTGCGCGGCCGCCTTCCTGACCCTGTTTGCCACCCTTAGCGTCACCGGTTTCGCGCCGGCGGCCGAGCAGATCGGAGACATGTCGATCCGCTTTGTCGGCCAGAGCCTGCTGTTCCAGTACTGCCTGGCCTTCGAATTGATTTCGGTCATTCTGTTGACGGCCATTATTGGCGCGATCATCCTGGCGCGCGATGGTCGTGAGGAGACTGCGAAATGATCATCAGTGACAACCTGAACACCTACCTGGTTATAGCGGCGATCCTGCTGGTGATCGGCCTTTACGGCATGCTGCAGCATCGCTCGCTGATTGGTATGTTGATTTCAAGTGAATTCATCCTCAACGGTGCCGCCCTCAACTTCATGGCGTTCAACCGCTTTGTGGCGCCCAATCCGGCCGTCGGCCAGATCTACACCCTGTTCATTATGGGTATCGCCGCGGCCGAAGCGGCCATTGTGGTCAGTATCATCATTGCCGTGTACCGCAAGTACCGCAATGAGGATCCGGCCGAGGTTCAGGATCTCAAATACTGATAGGCGGCTAAAGGCTGATGTCATCCGTAACGGCCGTTTCGCCCTGTTCAATGGGCGGAACCACCACCTGAGAAAGCACTTGTAATGAACACGATAATCACAAGTAAGATTGTACTGACCATGATGATCCCGATGATTACGGGTCTGTTGGTCATGTTTTCAGGGAAGAAGCCGAATCTGCGCGACAGCTGGTCGACCCTGGGTGCGGTGCTGACCTTTGCGTCGGTGCTGAACTTTTTGCCCGTGGTGCTCGACGGCGGCCAGATGCAATATACCCTGTTTGAACTGTATCCCGGCATCAGCGTCAAGCTCAATCTCGACGGGTTGGGCGTGGTGTTCGCCCTGGTGGCATCGTTCCTGTGGATTCTGGCCAGCCTTTATTGCGTAGGTTACATGCGGGGCCTGAACGAGCATGCCCAGACCCGTTTTTATGTCTGCTACGCGGTGTCGGTCGGTGCTGCCATGGGTGCTGCCTTTGCCGGCAATCTCTTTACTCTCTATCTGTTCTACGAGATTGTTTCGATCTTCACCTATCCGCTGGTTATGCACCATCAGGATGAAGAGGGTTACGCCGGCGCCAAGAAGTACATCGTTTACCTGATGTTCACCTCCAAGGCGTTTTTGCTGCCGGCCATGATTATTATCTATGTGCTGGCCGGTACTCTTGACTTCCAGACCGCCAACATCGCTCAAGGCATCTTCCCGGCTGAGGCCAGTCGTTTCATGGTTGGCGTGGCCTACCTGCTGTGCCTGTTTGGCTTCGCCAAATCCGGTATCATGCCGCTGCATAACTGGCTGCCGGATGCCATGGTGGCACCGACGCCGGTCAGCGCCCTGCTCCATGCCGTCGTCGTCGTCAAGGTCGGCGTTTTCTCCACTTGCCGCGTCATGCTGTCAACCTTTGGTACCGATATCCTGGCAGAGACCGGACTGGGGCTGTTTACCGCTTACTTTGTCTCCTTTACCATCCTGACCGCTTCGATCATCGCCCTGACCAAGACCAATCTCAAGGCGCGACTGGCCTACTCTACGGTCAGCCAGCTGTCCTACATCATCCTGGGTGTTGCGATGCTGACACCGGCGTCCATTACCGGTGGCCTGATCCATATCGCCAACCATGCCTTTGCCAAGATCACCCTGTTCTTCGCCGCCGGCTGCATCTTTGTCGCCAGTGGCAAGAAGGATATTTCCGAGATGGGTGGGCTGGGCTACCGCATGCCCTGGACGCTGGTGGCCTTTGGTATCGCCTCCCTTGGCATGATTGGGGCACCGCCGGTTGGTGGTTTTGTGACCAAGTGGTACCTGTTGGTTGGCGCCATGGACATCCATAACTGGATTCTGCTGTGTGTGCTGCTGGCCAGCAGTCTGCTCAATGCCGGATACTTCGTACCCATCGTGCTGCAGGCCTTCTTCGGCAAGCCGTTGCCGGCTGACCAGGGCGTTACCGGCAGCCTGGAGAAGAAGCCGCTGATCCTGTTCATGGTCGTGCCTCTGGTCATCACGGCGACTATATCGGTGCTGGTCGGTATCTACCCCGATCTGTTCCTTGACCTCATTAACCTGATGGTGAAGTCATGATTGTACACGTCATAACCTACCTGCGTGAACGGCCGGCCATGCTCAAGTGGCTGTTCATGGCCTACCTGGCATTTGCCCTGGTGTTCGATTTCTTTGCCGATCGGCATCATGCCCACTTCTGGGGCGACAACATTATCGGTTTCTGGGCGATCTTTGGACTGATCGGCTGCCTGCTGATGATCGTATTCTGTAAAGGCCTGTCGCACGTCTGGCTGGAGAGGGACACGGACTATTATGACAAGTAGTATCTTTATGCATCCCGCAGCATTGTTCATTGTCGGCGCGCTGCTGCTGCCGCTGTTCAAGAAGTTCAATGCCCAGAAGATCTGGCTGGTGGTGGTGCCCCTGCTGGCTTTCCTGCAGATCCGCTATCTGCCGCAATCCTTTGGTGCGGTGGAGTGGCTCGGGTTCAAACTCCAATTCGGCCGGGTCGATCAGCTGACCATGGTTTTCCTTCATGTCTTCACCCTGATGGCGCTGATTGGCAGCATCTTCGGGCTGCATGTGAAGGAAAGCGGTCAACACATCGCTGCCTGGCTGTATGTTGCCGGTTCCCTGGGGACCACCCTGGCGGGCGACTACCTGACGGTATTCATTTTCTGGGAACTGATGGCCTTTGCCTCGGTGTTTCTGGTCTGGTACCGCAAGAAGAAGCGGTCCATCGAGGCTGGTTTCCGTTATCTGCTGGTGCACACCTTCGGTGGCCTGGTTCTGCTTGGTGGCATTTTCCTGCGCTACCAGAATGGTCATGATCTGAGCTTTGAACTGATCTCGCCTGATGCTGCCGGGCTGGCCGAATACCTGATCATGATCGGCTTCATGCTCAATGCTGCCGTGCCACCGATCCATGCCTGGCTGCCCGATGCCTATCCCGAGGCGACCGTGACCGGTGCCGTGTTCATGTGCGCCTTCACCACCAAGACTGCTGTCTATGTGCTGGCGCGCGGTTTCGCCGGTTTTGAGGCTCTGGCGATCCTTGGTGCCATCATGACGCTCTATGGCGTCGGTTACGCGGTGATTGAAAATGATGCCCGCCGTATCCTGGCGTATCACATCGTCAGTCAGGTCGGTTACATGGTGTGCGGTGTTGGCATCGGCACGGAAATGGCCATCAATGGGGCCTGCGCCCACGCCTATGCTCACATCCTTTACAAGGCGCTGTTGTTCATGGGGGTTGGCAGTGTGCTGGAGATGACCGGCCGCTCCAAGCTCAACGAATTGGGTGGTCTGTATAAATACATGCCTCTGTCGATGATCTTCACCGTGATTGGCGGCATCGCCATTTCCGGTTTCCCATTGACCAGTGGTTTTGTCAGCAAGTCGATGATCATTGCCGCCGCGGGCAACAACCACCAGCTGATCCTCATGCTGATGCTGTCGCTGGCGGCCGTCGGTACCTTCCTGTCGGTCGGGATCAAACTGCCCTATTTCATCTGGTTTGGGCCGAAGGATAGTGGCCTGCAGCCGAAGGAAGCCTGCTGGAACATGCAGCTTGGCATGTTCATGGCCGCCTTTATGTGTATCTTCCTCGGCGTCTATCCGGATTATCTCTACAACATGCTGCCCTATGCCGTGGACTACCATCCGTACAGCAGTTACCACCTGACGGAAACCTTCCACCTGCTGGGCTTTACCGGTCTGGGTTTCTACATCATGGTCAAGTACCTCAAGCCTCATGATGTCTCCAATCTCGACCTCGACTGGTTTTACCGTCGTGGTGCCGGCTGGTTCATGTGGCTGGCCCGTAATCCGATCCATGCTGTCAACGAGTGGGTCAGCAATGTCTACCAGACCGTTGGTCTGCGCTTCACCATGGCTGCGGCCCGTGCTCTGTCCTGGTTTGACTGGGAAGGGATCGACTGGGCCCTCGATGGCAGCGCTAAAGGTTTTATCAAGGGTGGTGAGCAGGTGCGCCAGTTCCAGACCGGCAAGCTGCAGCATTACATCGGTGCCGCTGTTGGCCTGCTGTTCCTGGTGCTGATCGTGGTGGTGTTAATCTAGTCTGTTGCCTCGGCAACCTTCTCATACGACAGTAGGAAGTCATGGAAAAGTATCTAATCCTGAACACGCTGAGCTACCCGGTCCTGTCGCTGCTGCTGCTGGTGCCGCTGATCGGGGCCGTCGTCGCCATGTTTCTGCGTGGCGATACCCTGATCAAGTACTGGAGTCTGGCGGTCACGCTGGTCACGGCGGTGATCTCCCTGCCGCTGTGGACCTGTTTCGACAAAACCACGGCCAAGTACCAGTTTGTCGAGTTACGCCACTGGTTCCCGTCGCTGAACCTGGATTATGTGGTTGGCGTTGACGGTATCAGCGTGCTGCTGGTGCTGCTGACCACCTTCATCATGCCGCTCTGCGTGCTGTGCTCCTGGACCTATATCCAGACCCGCATGAAGGAGTTCATGATCGTCACCCTGTTGATGGAAACGGCCATGATTGGCGTGTTTGTCAGCCTCAATACGGTGCTGTTCTACATCTTCTGGGAAGGCATGCTGGTGCCGATGTACCTGATCATCGCCATCTGGGGTGGTGCACGGAAGGATTATGCCTCCATCAAGTTCTTCCTCTACACCTTTGCCGGCAGCATCTTTCTGCTGGTGTCGATCATCGCCCTGTTCATCAAAACCGGCACCTTCTTCATTCCGGAATTGATGGAGCACCAGTACGGCTTTGCATTTCAGCTGTGGGTGTTTCTGGCCTGCGCCCTGGGCTTTGCCATCAAGATGCCGATGTTCCCGTTCCATACCTGGTTGCCGGCCGCTCACGTTCAGGCCCCCACTGCCGGTTCGGTCATTCTGGCCAGCATCCTGCTGAAGATGGGCGGGTACGGTTTCCTGCGCTTCTGTCTGCCGATGGCGCCGGCGGCTACCCTGTACTGCATGCCGTACCTGATCATCCTGTCGCTTATCAGCATTATCGTTGGCGGCTACCTGGCTCTGGGCCAGACCGACATCAAGAAGCTGATTGCCTATTCATCCGTTGGCCACATGGGTTTTGTTACCCTCGGGATTTTTCTGCTCAACGATGCTGGTATCAAGGGCGCCATGCTGCAGATGATCAATCACGGGGTCACCACCGGTGCCCTCTTTATTCTGATTGGCCTGATCTACGAACGAACACATAGTCGTGAGATTGCCGATAATAACAAGCTTGGCATGTTCATGCCCATTTATGTTACCTTTCTCGGTATCTTCTCCCTTTCATCGCTGGCCTTCCCCGGCACCAACAGCTTTGTTGGTGAGTTCCTGGTGTTGTTCGGGGCCTTTGAAAAGTATCCGCTGGTTGGTGCCGCTGCCATTCCCGGTGCCATTCTGGCAGCCGCCTACATGTTGCGCCTGCTGCAGAAGATGGTGTGGGATGACTCCGATGGTCATGCCCACCACCATGATGAAGGTCACGGCCATGGTGACAGCCATGGTCATGGCGATGATCACGGCCATGCCTTGAAGGATTGCAATGCCCGCGAGATTCTTCAGCTGGCGTTCCTGACCATCTTCGTGTTCTGGATTGGCCTGCACCCGACGCCTCTGCTGGAAATGATGGACAGTAGCATTGCCCATCTGACACAGCAGGTCGAGGCTGGCAGTTTGCTGCCGGAGGCCGCGCATCCTGGTCATCACCATGCCCTGTTGAACCAGGCCGGGGCCTGGGTCAAGAGCCTTGTAAGCTTCTAACTACAGAATCGGATCGATTATGCTGAACACAGTCTTTTTGCCCGAGTTGGCACTGATGGTGATGGTCCTCGTCCTGTTCTTCATGACGTTGGGCAAGTTCCGCACCGGTACCATCCAGCTGGTCAGCCTTGCCCTTACTGCGCTGACCCTGGCCGCCGCGATTGCCAGCTATGGCGCCAAGGGCAGCCTGTTCTTCGATGCCTATCAGGTCGATACCCTGTCACAGCTGTTCAAGATCGTTATCGTCTCAGGTCTGTTCCTGATCTATGGTCTGGGGCGCGGCCTTACCGGTATCGATAGTCGCTTGCATGCCGAATATAATATGTTCCTTGGCATCAGTGCCCTTGGGCTGGTCATGCTCAGCAGCGCCGTAGAACTGTTGACCCTGCTGCTGTGCCTGGAAATCTCATCCTATGCCCTCTATGTGGTGATCCCGTTTCGCAGCGGTCAGGGCCGCATGCATGTCGAGGCGGGCATCAAGTATGTGCTGTTTGGAGCTGCCGCCACGGGCTTGACCCTGTATGGCATGAGCTATCTGTTCGGTCTGGCCCATACCACCTATCTGGGCGAGCTGGCGCAGGTGATGCCGGCTCTGGTTGCTACCCAGCCGCTGGCAATTCTTGCCTCGGTGCTGGTGCTGACGTGTTTCTTCTACAAGTTGGCGCTGTTCCCGATGCACTTCTGGACGCCGGATGTCTACCAGGGGTCGGCTAACGAGACGGCCAGTTTTGTCGCTACCCTGCCCAAGGCCGGCGCTGTGCTGCTGTTGCTGCGGCTGGTGGCCGTGGCCGGTGCTGACATCACCCAGCTGACCTGGGTGCTGGCCAGCATTGCCGTGCTGTCGATGACCCTCGGCAATCTGACTGCCTTGGTGCAGACCGATCTCAAACGCCTGCTGGCCTATTCCAGTATTGCCCATGCCGGTTATGTGATGCTCGGCATCCTGTCGGTCGATGAACTGGGCATGGCAGCAGCGGTGTTTTACGTTATCGGTTATCTGCTGATGAATCTCGGCTGCTTCTATGTGATCTACAACATCGCGCCGGAAGGCCAGAACGTCACTTTCGACGATCTCAAGGGCTTGTCACGCCGTTCTCCGCTGCTGGCGCTTACGCTGCTGGTATCGGCCTTCGGTATGGCCGGCATTCCGCCGACTATCGGTTTTATTGGTAAGTTCATGATCTTCACCGGCGCTATCCACAAGGGTTTTTACGCCCTGGTGATTCTTGCCGTGATCAACGCCGCGGTGGCCGCGTTCTACTATCTGAAGCTGGCGCGCGCTGCCTACACGGCTGCTGATGATGATCAGGAGCCCATTGCCCTACCGCTGACCACTCAGGCCATGGGGCTGTTCTTTATCCTGGCCATTATTCTGGTCGGTGCCTTGCCTCAGAGCTTTCTGGCAGCAGCCCGCGAGGCAGTTGCTGTTCTGCTTTAGCCCTGTTATTTCGGTTCAGACACAAAAAGCCCTGGCAAATGTCAGGGCTTTTTTGTGTCTGGCAGGGTGCAGCTGACAGATGCCGCAAACCTGCTACCCTGTGAGAGGATAGCGGAGTAGAAGCATGATCGGAATTATTGTTGACAGGAGAATGGTATGCAGCTGGCAATGCTGGGATTGGGGCGAATGGGCATGAACATGGCGCGGCGGCTGGCTCGTGATGGGCATCAGCTGTGTGTCTGGAACCGGACGGTTGAACGGGCGCAGGAGCTGGCCGCACGGGAGTCTTCCGTCTCTGCCTATGGATCATTGACGGAACTGGTGGCCAGTTTGACACCTCCTCGGCAACTGTGGCTGATGGTGCCTGCCGGGGTGGCGGTCGATACGCTGATTGATCAGTTAGTGCCGTTGCTTGCTCCGGGCGATCTGTTGATAGATGGTGGGAATTCTTACTACAAAGACGCCTGCCGGCGGGCGGACCAGCTTGAGGCCAGGGGGTTGCTTTTTTGTGATGCTGGCGTCAGCGGTGGTATCTGGGGTTTAAGTGAAGGCTACTGCCTGATGGTGGGCGGCTGTCGCAGCGCCTTTGATCGGATTGAACCCCTGCTGGTCAGTCTCGCTCCGCCGCAGGGTTATCTCTACTGTGGCGCTGCCGGCGCTGGGCATTTTGTCAAAATGCTGCACAATGGCATCGAATACGGCATGATGCAGGCCTATGCCGAAGGGTTTGCCGTATTGGAGGCATCGGATTATGGTGATCAGCTTGATTTTGCGGCTGTTGCTCATCTGTGGAATCAGGGTAGCGTGGTGCGCTCCTGGTTGCTGGAATTGCTGGAACATGCCTTTACGGACGATAGCCGCCTGCAGCAGCTGTCTGGTTATGTGGCGGATTCCGGCGAAGGGCGCTGGACCGTTCAGCAGGCCGTTGAAACCGGAGTCGCCGCGCCGGTCATCGCTCTGTCGCTGTTTCAGCGCTTCGCATCGCGCCAGCCCGATGCCTTCAGCAATCGGGTGTTGGCGGCGCTGCGGCGCGAGTTTGGCGGCCATGCGGTCAAATCATCTGCCGAGTCGCAGGCTTCACCATGACAGCATCCCAGCCCGACGTCCTGGCGGGGGCCTATGGCCAATGCCAGCCTTTTCGTATCGAGGCCTTGCGGCCCTGTACCCTGGTGATTCTCGGAGCCTCCGGCGATCTGACCCGCCGCAAGCTGATGCCGGCGCTCTATAACCTGTTTGAGCTCGGCGCACTGCCGTCCGGTTGTCAAATCCTGGGCTGTGGTCGCACGGCTTTAACCAGCGACCATTTTCGTGAACAGATGCTGGTGGCGATCCGTCAGCAGCGCGCGCTGACTATGGAGGAGTGGGAACGTTTCGCGCGCCTTCTGGCTTACCGCCGGCTCGATTATGCCCAACAGGCCGACTGGCAGGATCTGGCCAGCTGGCTTAGGCAACCGGGTTTGCCTGCCAGCCGCCTGTTTTATTGCGCCCTGCCGCCCGACCAGTATGCGACCGTCGCCTGTCAGCTGGGTGCGGTCGGGTTGCAGCAGGCGACGGCGCCGGATTACAGCCGCCTGATCATCGAAAAGCCCTTTGGCCATGATCTGGCCAGCGCCATTGCCCTCGACGCCAGTCTCCATCAGATTTTTGCCGAAGATCAGCTGTTCCGCATCGATCATTATCTGGCCAAGGAAACCGTCCAGAATCTGCTGATGTTGCGGTTTGCCAATGCCCTGTTCGAGCCCCTGTGGAACCGCAGTTACATTGACTCTGTCACCATTATCGCCAGTGAACAGTTGGGAGTCGGTCAGCGAGCCGGCTATTATGATCGGGCAGGGGTACTGCGCGACATGTTTCAGAACCATCTGATGCAGATGCTGGCCCTGGTGGCCATGGAGCCGCCCAGCCGTTTTGAAACTGAAACGGTCCAGAACGAAAAAGCCAAGCTGTTTCGTAGCCTGCGGCCCTTTTCGACGGGCGATCCTGCGCCACAGCTGCTGTTGGGCCAGTATCAGGCCGGCCAGATCGATGGCCAGGCTGTGGTTGGTTATCGCGCGGAAGCCGGTGTGGCGGCGGATTCCTGCACCGCCACCTATGCCCTGCTGCAGCTCTATATCGACAACTGGCGTTGGAGCGGGGTTCCTTTTTATCTGCTGTCGGGCAAGCGTCTGGCCGCGAAACAGACCGCCATTCACATTCAGTTCAAGCAGATTCCCCATTCCCTGTTCGGCCATTTGCTGTCAGCGCCGATTCCGGCCAACCGGTTGGAGCTGGCAATCTACCCGCAGGAACGTATCGCTTTGCATCTTCAGACCAAAAGCCCTGGTGGTAAGGCGTGTCTGGCGCCGGTGCAACTGTGTTACGATTACCCCCAGGCACCTCTGCAGGCCCGTCTTGACGCCTATGAAAAAGTCCTGCTTGATTGTCTGCAGGGTGATCATATGATGTTCTGGCGTCAGGATGGCGTCGCCTTAAGCTGGGCCTATCTGGAGCCGGTTCTCGGCCGCTGTGGCAGTCAGCCGCTGTTGCCTTATGTCGCCGGCAGCTGGGGCCCGCCCGAAGCCGCCGCTCTGACGGCCCGTCTGCTGAATATCTGAAGGATTGTCATGGCCGATCGCCAGTTTGATTCTCCTGATGCCCTGGCGCGCAGTCTGGCCAGTTTTTTGGTACGGCTGGCGCGTCGCTGTGTGCGCCAGCGTGGCCGTTTCAGCCTGGTGCTCAGCGGCGGTGGTACACCGCTGCCGCTCTACCGCCTGCTCGGTCAGGAACCCTGGCGCAGCCAGATGCCCTGGGCGCATACCTGGCTGTTGCAAGGCGATGAACGGGCCGTGCCACCGCACGATAATCGGAGCAACTGGGCCCTGATCCGCGCCACCTTTGGCGATCTGCCGCTGGCCGACGATCATTGGCTGCGGATGCGGGGCGAGCTGGGCGCTCTGGCCGGTGCGCGGGACTATCAGCTGCGCCTGCATGTCTGGGCCGGTGGTATTGACCTGCCGCGTTTCGATCTGGTTTTGCTGGGCATGGGTGAGGATGGCCACGTTGCCTCATTGTTTCCCGGTCGACCGGCAGCGGCTGTTCAGGGCGCCCTGGTGGTGGCCGAGACCGCCGCCATCGGTCAGCCGCCGGTGCCGCGCATCAGTCTTGCTCTGCCGCTGATCAATGCCGCCCGCTATCGCTGCCTGCTGCTCACCGGCAGCCGCAAGCGGCTGTTGTGGCAACAACTGCAGCAACGGCCGACCAGGCTTCTGCAGCTGCCCGTCAGCCAACTGGCGCGCCCGCTTTTTTGCTATATGAGTGAGTAACGATGGTGTCGCACCGCACGCCAACGGCTGCGTTGCTGGAATCGCTTCGCTGCTTCAATGGACATTCGTACGCCTTTATGGCGCGACCCTGGCGCGCCGTGCAAGCCATGCTGGTGTTTCGTTGGCAGACAAGACGATTTTGCGGTAGATAATGCAACATCCTTATATCAAAGGCTTGTTCATTTTAAATGACTGTACAGCAAGACAATAAGTCCTTGCAGGATGGGCACAAAATGGTGCGCCCGGCGGTGGTGCGCCTGCTATTGTTGTCCCTGGGGCTGTGCAGTACCGTTCTGGCCGTACTCGGCCTGTTTGTGCCGCTGTTGCCGACGGTGCCATTGCTGTTGCTGGCGGCCGCCTGCTTTGCCCGCAGCAGTGAACGCTTTCATAACTGGCTACTGGACCATCCCCACCTGGGACCATTGGTGCGGGGCTATCTGGCCGGTCAGGGCATGCCCCTGCGGGCCAAGATCCGGGCCATCAGCCTGCTGTGGCTGTCTATTGGCATCTCGGTGCTGCTGTTGCTGACCCAGCTGTGGCTGAAGATGCTGCTGATCGGTATTGCCCTGGCGGTTACCGTCTATCTGCTGCGTCTGCCTGTCTGCGCAGCCGGCGAAGAGGTATGAGCGCTTCTGTGCGGTTGATTGTCAACGCCGACGATTTTGGCTGGGCGCCAGGGCGTGACCGGGGCATTCGCCGTTCGGTGCTGCGCGGTCTGGTTACCAGTGTTTCTTTGATGGCCAATGGCGCTACCTTCGTTTCTGCCGCCCGTTTCGTGCGGCACCGGCAATTGCCCTGCGGTGTGCATTTCAACTTGTCTGAAGGCCGCGCTCTCTGTGGCCCTGTCGGCGGACTGACAGACGCCCAGGGCCACTTCCTTGGTAAACAGGCTGCGCGCCGGCGTTTTGCGCAGGGGGCCTTCGACAGCAGAGCCGTCGAGCGGGAACTGCAGGCACAGTTGCAGCGTTTGCTGCAGGCCGGCCTGCGGCCGGATCATTGCGATACCCACCAGCATTGGCACCTGTTCCCGGCTCTGATGCCGCTGTTGTTGGGGCTGTGCCGCCGTCAGGGCATTGCCGCCGTGCGGCTGGCGGCGCCGGCTGAACCGCTGGCGCAACAGCGTGCGTCCGTGTTGGGGACAAAACTGGCTGCCGAGCTGGCTCTGTACCGCCAGCTGGCGCCGGCCTTACGTCAGGCGATCAATCAGGAAGGGCTGTTTGCGCCGGATGGTCTGTGGGGCATGACCTTGCTCGATCGTCTTAATGAGGCACGGCTGGTGCGTCTGCTGCATCAGCTACCGGGAGGATGCTGGGAATTGATGGTTCATCCCGGCGATATTGATCCGGGTCAACCGTTTGGCGGGCCATCCCGCCGGCGGGAACAACGGGCCCTGCGGGCCAGCCGGTTGCGTGAAACCGTTGTCCGCTGTGGCATTCAGCTGACCAGTTTCGGAGCCTCCTGTGCGCATTCTGCTCTGTAGCCCCGAGGCCCAGGCTGCTACCGGCAACGCCAACAGCGCCCGCCGCTATCAGGCTTTGCTGCAGCAGCGCGGCCATCAGGTTGAAGCCCTGCTGGCGCCGGCCGATGCCGCCGTTTTTGCGGCTGCCTGTCAGCGGTTTCAGCCCGAGGTGCTCCTGCTGATTCATGCCTGGCGCAGCGGTCGCCTGTGGCTCGAAAGCGGCCGGCTAGCGCCGGCCCTGGTCGTTCTCAGTGGTACCGATGTCAATCAAGGGCTCGATCTGCCGGATCAGGCGCCAGTCATCCGGCAGGTGTTGCAAACCGCCACCGTTGTCGCGGCGCATAATCCGCAGCTGCTGGATCAACTCGGTCAACGATTGCCCCAGTGTTGTCAGCGACTGCGTGCCCTGCCGGTTTCGGTGCAATTGGGGCGGCAGCCCTGTTCGCTGCAGCAGCATTACGGCATAGATCCGACCACCCTGGTATTGCTTTGTCCTGCCGGGCTGCGACCGGTAAAAGGCGTGCTTGATCTGTTGCACTGGTACAATGCGCTACCGCCAGAGAGGTTGTTGCCGCCCTGTCTGCTGGCTTTTTGCGGTCCTGTTCTCGATGAAAGCTACAGCCGATGTTTTCTGGCGGCCGTCAGACAGCAGCCCCTGGCCCGCTACCTTGGCGTCATCGCTCCGGACGCCATGGCCGACGTGCTGCGCCAGAGTGCCTTGGTGCTTAATCACTCCGAATCCGAGGGCCTTTCCGGTGCGTTGCTGGAAGCCGCCTGTCTGGGGCGACCGATCCTGGCACGCGATATCCCCGGTAACCGCGCTCTGGTGCAACCGGGGGTCAATGGTCTGCTCTACCGCGATCAACAGGAATTTCACCGTCATCTGCTCCAGCTGGTGCAGCACGCCAGCCTGCGTCAGCAACTTAGCCGGCCGCAACCGCAAATGCTCGATGGCAGTGCTGAAGGTGATGCCCTGGAGCAGCTGTGCCGCTTGACGATGGCGGGCTGATGGCGCAGCCGCTGTGGCAGCGCATTGCTGTTGAGGGCGCGATCGCCGCTGGACCAGAGCTTCCCCCCTGATAAGGGGGGGTGGTTTTGAGCGGTTTTCAGCCGCGATCATCCCTTGCACCGCCCATCGCGGCTGCAGGCTGCCAGCATCTCTGCTATCATGGCGGCGCACCCTGGCAGCATAAAGGAGAACCCGCCCCAAGGAGAACTCTCCATGACCGCCCTGAAAAAACTGCCCATCGGCATCCAGACCTTCAGCGAGATCCGTCAGGAAGGCTACCTCTACGTCGATAAAACCCCCCAGGTGCGCCAACTGGTCGAGCAAGGCAAATACTACTT